>NZ_JBDJKU010000045.1:0-38520 GCF_039673015.1 Stenotrophomonas sp. TWI1409 | reverse complement strand
CGCCCGGGCGGTGGGCGCGCCTCTCTCGTTCCCGCACCCCCGCGGGGGTTCCCGGCCCGCGGCCGGCACTACCGATAATGGAGACCGCGTATTCATACTGGACGACAGGCAATAAAAAAGCCCGCTTGCAGCGAACTGCCAGCGGGCTCTGCTCCCTCCCCCACGTCGGGATGCAGGTCCATCGTGCGGGCTGCGAAAGCACTTTGCACGCTGCACTGCAAAACAAAACCGGCGGGTTTGGGTGACCCCTGCGGGAAAAGCCATTCCACGAAGGTAGAACCCCCCGTACGGATGAGGATGGCCGATAATCGGAATTCCCCCCAGCAACACGTGTCGTCATGTCTGTTGATCGCATCGCCAACGCGCGTCTTCGTGACCGCGTGGTCTCCGCAGAGGCCGCAGCCGCGCTGATCCAGCCCGGTGAAACCGTGGCCATGAGCGGCTTTACCGGCTCCGGGTATCCCAAGGCCGTTCCCGTCGAACTGGCCCGCCGCATCGAAGCGGTGCATGCCCAGGGCCAGCCCTTCCAGATCAGCCTGATGACTGGCGCCTCCACCGCGCCGGAACTCGATGGCGCGCTGGCCAAGGCCGATGGCATCGCCATGCGCATGCCGTTCCAGAGCGACCCGGATGCGCGCAACCGCATCAACGAGGGCAAGCTGGACTACATCGACATCCACCTCAGCCACGTGGCCCAGCACGTGTGGTTCGGTTTCTATGGCGAGATCGATACCGCCGTGATCGAAGTCTCGGCCATCCGCGAAGACGGTTCGCTGGTGCCCTCCACCTCGGTCGGCAACAACAAGACCTGGCTGGACCTGGCCAAGAAGGTGATCGTCGAGGTCAACGAATGGCAGCCGGCCGGCGTCGACGGCATGCATGACATCTACTACGGCACCGCGCTGCCGCCGCACCGCAAGCCGATTCCGCTGGTGAACGCCAACGACCGCATCGGCGACACCGCGCTGCGCTGCGACCCGGACAAGATCGTGGCCGTGGTGCGCACCAACGGCCCGGACCGCAACAGCCCGTTCAGCCCGATCGATGCGACCAGCGAGCAGATCGCTTCGCACCTGATCGAGTTCCTCAAGCATGAAGTGAAGAAGGGCCGTCTGCCGCCGAACCTGCTGCCGCTGCAGTCGGGCGTGGGCAATATTCCGAACGCGGTGCTGGCCGGCCTGGCCAAGAGCGGCTTCCGCGACCTGGCCGCGTTCACCGAAGTGATCCAGGACGGCATGCTCGACCTGCTGCGTGACGGCGTGCTGAGCTATGCCTCGTGTACCGGCTTCGCGCTGAGCCCGCAGGCCAACGAGACGTTCAAGGAGAACATCGATTTCTACCGCGAGCGCATCATCATGCGCACGCAGGAGATCTCCAACCATCCGGAACTGGTGCGCCGCCTCGGCTGCATCGGCATGAACGGCATGATCGAGGTGGACATCTACGGCAACGTCAATTCGACGCACGTGATGGGCACGCGGATCATGAACGGCATCGGCGGTTCCGGTGACTTTGCCCGCAACGGTTTCCTGTCGGCGTTCCTGAGCCCGTCCACGGCCAAGAACGGCACCATCTCGGCGATCGTGCCGATGGCCAGCCACGTGGACCACACCGAACACGACGTGTCGGTGATCGTCACCGAACAGGGCCTGGCCGACCTGCGTGGCCTGACCCCGCGCAAGCGCGCGCAGGTGCTGATCGACAACTGCGCGCATCCAGATTTCCGTCCGCAGCTGCAGGATTACTTCGACCGCGCCAGCCGCGAGAGCTACGGCAAGCACACCCCGCACCTGCTGCCGGAAGCGTTGTCGTGGCACCAGCGCTGGCTGGATACCGGCACGATGAAGGGCTGAGATCCGGAGACCCTGGTAGAGCCGGGCGGCGCCGGGGGCCCCCGCCCGCCCCCCCCCCCCCCCCCCCCCCCCCCCCGGCTCTACCCTCAAACGGCGCGCAGCGCCGCCAGCGATTCGGCCTGCAGCCGCTCGTAGATCTCGAACTCGTCATTCACCGCCACGCCCAGCGCCTGCTCGAAGGCCTCGCGGTTGGCATGCGCGGCATAGGCACGCTGTTCTTCACCGCCCAGGTTCGACTGGAAGATGCCCGCGGCACTGACCGGCAGGAAATCCTCGTAGACGATCGGGTCGGCGGTGGCCAGGCCGGCGGCCACCAGCACTTCGGCGGGCAGATCGGCCACGCGCTCCGGCGCGGCGCGGCCGGCGTCGGTCAGCTGGTAGCGGTAATAGCCCAGGCCTTCCTGGCGCAGCGTGTCGTGGTCATCCGGGAAGCTGGCGAACACCGCCTGCAGGCGCTGGCCGTAGTCGCCGCCGGTACTGCCTTCGCCACCGGCATCACGGGCCTGCGACAGCAGCTGGTCGTACAGCGCGCGGCCCTTCGGGGTCAGCGCAAGGCCACGCTGTTCGATCTCGCCGAAGCGCGCGGTATGCGTACCGGCATCGCCACCTTCGTTGTCCGGGAAATGCACGGCTTCTTCCAGCGCCTTGAAACTGGTCTGGCGCAGCAGGATCGGGCAGGCACGGCGCGGTGGGCCTTCGATCACCGCCTTGGCGGCCATGCCGTGTTCGATCATCGCGGCCTGCGCAGCGTCGATATCCAGCGTACGCGGCGTCAGATGGTTGATGTGCGGGCCACGGAAACTGACCACGTCGGCCACCAGGCGATGCGCGTTGTGCAGCGCGTGGTAGGTCGGCAGATCGACGGTGGCATCGCCATGCCAGCGGAAGGTTTCCAGTGCTTCATCGACGAAGCGCCCGGCATCGGCCTGCGACAGCCCGCCGTCACGCTCGGCCTGGTCGATCAGCGCCAGCGCGCCCTCGGTGAAGATGCGGCGGCGTTCGAGGATGCGCGCCGATTCGGCACGCAGCGCTTCGTCTTCGATCAGCTCCAGGCGCAGCAGCGAGGTGAACACGCGGAACGGGTTCTGCGCCAGTGCGGCACCGGTGAGCGGGCGGAACGCGGTGGAATGCACCGGCACACCGGCCACGGACAGGTCGTAGTAGCCGACCGGGTACATGCCCATCACCGCGAACAGGCGGCGCAGCGTGGCCAGTTCCTGCACGGTGCCGACCCGGATCGCACCGTGGCGCTCTTCATCCAGGCGCGCACGCTCGTCGTTGCGCTGCAGCTGCGCAGCCAGCGCCGGGTCCTGGTCAAGCACCTGCGCGTTGATCCGCTCCACCAGTTCCACCAGCGTGCCGTACAGCGGCACTTCGGTGCGGTACATGCGGGACATGGCCTGCGCGAACAGGCGGCGGATCACATCAGGCGAAACGAAAGAGGCGCTCATCAGTCACTCGATTACGGGAACGGGGAACAGCTCGAACCCGTATTGTCGCCGGAGCGCGGCGCGGCGGCGATATGCAGAGCAACATGAAGGAAATCGGTAGTGCCGGCCGCTGACCGGCAACCTCCGGATGCCTGGAAGGGTGCAGTTGCCGGCCAGCGGCCGGCACTACCGCTTGAGCTGGCGCCTCAGGGTGGCATCCAGGGTGATCGGCCGGTCCCAGTGCTGGTAGCTGGCCACGATGGCGTGGCGCAGCGCGCGGTAGTGCAGGTTGTCCGGCTTGGTCGGCATGCGCTTCACCACCGCCTCCCAGCCGCCCTCCGGGTCCTGGCTGAAGGCGCGCACGCTGTCGCGGCAGGTCTGGCCGCTGGCCTTGGCCCAGAAGCAGGCGAAGTAGATATCCCCGGCCTGCCAGCCATGGGTGGTGAACAGCGCGCTGATGTAGCCGCGCGGTACGCCGGCATAACGCGACACCTCGTCGAGGAAGGCGTCGGGGTAGCGTTCGGCGTAGTGGTTGATGTCCTGCAGCTGGGCATCGACCCAACGGTCACCGGTTTCCACCGTGTAGGCCGCCGAACGCTCGGCGGTCTGCTGGGCCAGCACGGTGGCCGGCACCAGCAGCAAGGACAACAACAGTGCGCGCAGTCGGACGTTCATGCCCCGATTCTGCCGCAGCCGCCGGGTCCTGTCAGGCCGCCGCCGAGGCCTTGGCCTCGATCGCCGCCAGTGCGGCCGGCCAATCGTGGGCAGTGTCGGCGGTGACCATGCGCGGTTCGTCGTCGGCCACGCCGTGCTGGGTCTCGTGGGCCCAGGTCACTGCGTACGGCGTATGCACGCCCCAGCCGCCCAGGGTCACCACCGGCTCGATGTCCGAGCGCAGCGAGTTGCCGACCATCACGAAGCGCTGCATCGGCAGGTCGAATTCGGCCAGCACGCGGGCGTAGGTTTCCGGGTCCTTCTCGGAGACGATCTCGATGCGCGGGAACAGCTCGGCGAGATTGGCGACCTTGATCTTGGCTTCCTGGTGGAACAGATCGCCCTTGGTGATCAGCACCACCGGGTAGTGCTCGGCGATGGCCGCCACCGCTTCGCGCACACCGTCGATCAGTTCGACCGGGTGGCGCAGGGTGTCGTGGCCGATGTCCAGGATGCGCTGGATGTCCTTGGCCTCGATGCGCTGGCCGGTGATGTCGATGGCCGCTTCGATCATCGACAGCGTCATGCTCTTCACGCCGTAACCGAAGGTGCCTAGGTGGCGCTGCTGCACTTCCAGCAGGTGGCGCGCGGTCTGCGTGTCATGCACGTCGACGTAGCGCGACAGCAGGTCAAGATAATCCTGCTCGGCCTTGCGGTAGTAGTCCTCGCTCTTCCACAGCGTATCGTCACCGTCAAAACCGACCAGGCCGATGGCGCGCGACGGCGCAGGCGTGGGGGTGTTCATCGCACAAGGATACAGGGGTGCTGGTGACGATAAAAACCCGGGCGGCCGCAGCCGCCCGGGTCCCCATGCACCGGTCTTCCCGAATCAGGCGTGGATCAGCGGCCCTGCGCCGCGCCGGCACCTGCACCGGCCTGCTGGGCGGCCACGTAGGCCTTGTACTCGTCGGCGCTCAGTTCGCCGTCCTTGTTGGTATCGGCCTGGTCGAACACCTGGGCCAGGCCTGCGTTCACCTGCGCCTCGGTCTTGCTGATGGTGCCGTTGCCATCGGTATCGATGCTGGCCCAGGTCTGGCCACCGCCATTGGCCTGCGCCGATGCCGCCGCGGCCGCGTTGGTCGCCTGGTCAGCGGCCTGCCCTGCCTGCGCTGCAGACTGCTGTGCCTGTGCGGCCTCGTTCTGTGCCTGCGCGGCCTGCTGCTTGGCCGACTGGGCCATCGCCGGAATGGCCAGCACGCTGCCGGCGGCGACGATCAGGGCGATCAGGGGCTTGCGGTTGCGAATAGTCATCAGGGGTGTCTCCTACCAATTGGGTGGTGTTGCGCGGCGTGTTGTCTCCGCACGGCACCTACCCTGCCACCGCCTTTCTGAATCGATTTTGCCTCGCGACCGGCGTCAACACGCACGATTAACCACTCGCCTACGCGCATGCTTTAGCGCGGTGGTTAGCATGAAGTGAGTGGCTCATAAGCTGCGCATTCAGCGCTGCCTGATTTAACCGGCAGCGAACGAAAAACCTGCGTCAGTCGACGTTCTGAGCCGATGACCGCGAACTGAACACCACCCAGCCGAGGGCAACACCAGCGAGCGCGCCGGCGATTTCCAGCACCACGCGGCTGCCGAGTTCGTTCGGATCGTGGATGGTGGCGAGGAAAAGACGCGCATACAGCGGCGACTCCAGACGCACGATGCCCATGTAGAACAGCTTCCAGGCATCGATGCCGGCGGAGATGATCACGGCGATGACGCAGGACCAGCCGATCGCGTGGCCGACCGTCCAGTGCAGGAGCCGGCACAGCTGCGACCACAGGAAGTACACCAGCAACCCGACCAGCAGGGCGATGGCGCCCGCTTCGAGGGTACCGAGCAGGCCGAAGTGCAGGGGAAGGTTCATCGGGTGGGCAACGGTGGGATGGCGGCCAGTGTAAGGGATCTGCCTCGGACCCAATCCGGTAGCCCCGATAGATCCACGCCATGCGTGGATGAAATCTCCATCGAAATCGAATACTCCGATGATTGAACGAAAGGCGTCCACGCATGGCGTGGATCCGCCGTGTCGACCAGGGTCGACACCTACCAACAGCAGCGACCCTCTGCCGATATCCCTACCGCACGGGAACGTCGTATGCGGTGCCCGGGTCCGGTTCGGGCTGCAGGGTGTAGTGCCACCACTCCTGCGGATAGTTGACGAAACCACGGCGTGCCATCGCCTGCACCAGCTGCTTGCGGTTCGCCTGCTGCGCAGCGCTCAGCCCGCTCGTCTGCGTATGCGCGCGTGGCCCGAAGAAATCGAAGTCGGTACCCATGTCCATCGGCCTACATGCACCACTGCCGCAATCCAGCAGCCCCAGATCCACCGTGGCACCGCGACTGTGGCCGGAGCGCTCGGCGATGTAGCCGTCGGCCAGCAGCCGTGGCTTGTCCAGATCCGGGTACTGCAAAGCCTTGCGCGAGCGCTCGCGCGGATCGTTCACCCAGGCCATGAAGGCCTGCACCGAGCGTACCGGGCGATAGCAGTCGTAGAGGCGCAGGCCAAAGCCATCCGCGCGCAGGTCCTGTTCCACCTGTGCCAGTGCCTTCGCCACCGGCGCCAGCAGGTAACAGGACGGCGCCTCGTAACCCGGCACGCGCGCGCCGGTGAAGTTGTTGGCGCCGGCGTAGCGGATGTCCATCTCGATGCCTGGCGACAACGTGCGGATCTCCACGAATCCGGCGCTGGCGGCATCAGTGGCCGGCGAAACACGCGGCGGCTCAGCGGCGCTGGCGCTCGCTGCCAGGGCAGTCGCCAGTACGAGTGAAATGCAGGTCCTGGAAGTCATAGCTGAAGTCGATGTCCGGGTCGATGGCACGCAGGTCCAGTGTGGGCGGCGCACCGTCACCGGGCTGCAGCCAAGCCTGTGCGTCTTCGCCCAGCGTATCCCAGCGCAGCAGCCAACGCCCCTGCAACTGCAGCACCGTGGCCTGCAGCCGGGGCGACTTGTCCACGCTGAAGCGCAGGCCGTCCGCGCCCGGGCACAGTGAGGCCGGGCCCAGCCACGGATCGCGGTAACGGCCCTGCCAGTGCGGCAGATCCGTGCGGCTCGTCTCCTGCGCCGCAACAGTGGACGGCCGCGAATGACCGGTCGCCGCCCGCGTTGCCTTGTCTGCCTTCAATTCGGCCAGGTACTCCATCGCAGGCCGCGCATCGTCCGCTGCGGTGAAGCGCTTCAGCGCGGCCTGCATCAACGCGGTACGCGCATCCTCGCCTTCGCCATTGATCAGCATCACCACACCCACCTTGCGGTCGGGCAGCAGCGCCAGCGACGAGTACATCCCTGACAGCGTGCCGGTGTGTGCCACCTTCCACTGCCCATCCATGTCAGAAACGCGCCAGCCATAGCCGTAGCCGTAAAAATGCGCGTTGTCCCAGCGCCGCTGGCGCTCACCCAGCGGCATCGGCATGTGTAATGTCCACAACGTGCGGCGCTGTTCACTGTCCAACCAATCCGGCACCACGGCAGGATCAAGCAGTACCTGCATCCAGCGCGTCATGTCGCGCAGCGAACAGCGGATGCCTCCTGCCGCCATGGACGGCAGGTCCGGGCTGATGGCACCGTCAGCGTTCACCACCTCATTGCGATCACGACGCCAGGCATGTGGCTGCGCGACGTTGCCTACGCGCTTCACCGACCAGGCCCCCACCTGGCAGCGCGTCATGCCGAGTGGTTCAAACACCTGCTCGCGCATCAACTGGTCGTACGATTTGCCACCCGCCGCAGCGGCCACTTCGCCGGCCACCACGTACATCAGGTTGTCGTAGGCATAGTGGCTGCGGAAGCTGCTGACCGGCTTCAAGTGCGCCAGTCCGGCAATGATGTCGGCGCGGGTGAACGTGTTCGGTTCCGGCCACAGCATCAGGTCGCCAGCGCCCAGGCCGAGACCGCTGTTGTGGATCAGCAGATCGCGCACCTGCATCTGCCGGCCCACCCATGCGTCATGCATGCGGAAACCGGGCAGGTGCCGCTGCACTGGATCGTCCCAGCGCAGCTTGCCCTGTTGCACCAGCCTCGCCAGCAGCGCCGCGGTCATCGCCTTGCTGTTGGAGGCGATCTTGAACAGCGTGTCCTCGTCGATGCGGCCGCCATCACCGCGCGCGCCCTCGGCATGGCGATAGACCACGTGCCCATTCTCGACCACCGCCATGGCCAGCCCGGGCAGGTGCTCATGCTGGACCACGGCGGCGACATCGGCATCGATGGATGCGGTATCGACCGCCGAAGCGGAGGGTGCGGCCAGTGCCGCTGCGAGGATCAGCAGATGATGCATGCACGCTTCCCTTCCAATGCCCGCGCCGCCCACACGGACGGCACGGGATGCAGCCTCAGAAATTCCAGGTCACCACCAACTGTGTATAGCGCGGAGCCTGCCAGCGCGTCCCGGTGGCGAACGTCGCCTCGCGGTACTGGCCGGGCTGCGCTTCATAGCGCTGGTGCACGTTGATGGTCTTCTGATTGTTGAACAGGTTGTAGACCGACAGCCGTGCGCTGAGGTCGATGCCTTCCACCGGCAAACGCCACGTCACATTGGCGCCCATGGTCCACGTCCATGGCAGGCGACCGAACGCGCCGCGCGGACTGTACTCGAACTGTCGCTGGTTGTATGGGCCGGAGCAGTTGGCCACGCACAGCCAACCGGTGCCACCGCCACTACCTTCACTGGAGGTACTGCCACCGGCGATGGAGTCGTTTGGCCACATCACGCCATACGCAGTGATCGGGCCACCGGACTGCACCTGCAACGTGGTGCCGAAGGACCATTGCTTGTTCAGTGCGTACGCAGCTCGCAGCTTGAACTGGTGGCGGAAGTCGTTGAACAGTACGCCGTAGCGCTCGTTGGTGGCGGGGTGGTCCCAGAACTGGACCATGCCAGTATCACCGTAGTTGGTATCGGAGTTCACTGGTCCTTCGAAGTTGCCTTCACTCTTCGACCACAGGTAGGACGCGTTGAGCATCCACTTCTCGTCCCATGCACGGTCGATCTGGAACTCCAGCGCCTTGTAGGTGCGCTTGGGCTTGGAATAACCGATCACCTCGCCACTGCCGCCCTTGCGGTAGCCGCTGTTGGCGGTATCGATGGTGATCCAGCCTTCATTGGCGCAGCCGATGCTCTTGTCGCCCCAGATCGTCAGGCTCTCGCCCGGGTTGGCGATCGGCCACAGCGTGCTCGGGGTCGGGCCACAGGGGGTGTAGTTGATGCGGATGTCATCCAGCGCGCGGGTCATGCGCCGATAGGTAGCATTGACGCCCCACGACCAGGCCTGGTTGATCATGTTCTGGAAGCCGAGGATGTACTCATCCTGGTAGACCGCCTTCAGGTCGCGGTCCACGCTCTGGCGCAGATCGGCACCACCGGTGTTCATGCGGGTGTCGGTCGGCCCGATCTGCTGGCCGACGATCGGTGCCATGTACGGCGAGCCCGTCGGCGAGGTCTTCTGCTCCCAGCCGTTGAGCACGTAGTAGCTGTACTCGTCGGTCAGGCCACCGGCGAAGTTCACGTTGATGTTGTTGGTCACCGGCAGGTAGTAGCGGCCTGCATTGCCGAACAGCTTGGTGCTGCCATCACCGCGCATGTCCCACGAGAAGCCGACGCGCGGTGCGATCAGGTCGTCCATCTTGATGAACGCCTTGCCGGCGGCGGTGCGGTTCTCGAAACGGTCCCAGCGCACACCGAGGTTGAGCATCAGGTTCGGGGTGATGTTCCAGATATCTTCCAGGTAGAACGCGTTGGCCTCGGTCTCGAACTTGCCGCCGGACTGGCGGTTGCGTGCGCGCAGCATCTCGGTGACGCCGGCCGGAACATAGGCGTTGGCGCCGTCCCACACTTCATCTCCGGGCCGCGCGACGTAGGCGGTATAGCTCAGCGCGGTCGGTCCCGGGTAGCGGGTGGACTGGTCGGTGGTCATCAGCTCGCGGTCCACGCCGAAGCGCAGCAGGTGGTCGCCCAGCTGCCACTCGAAGTCCAGGCGGGCCACGTCGCGGGTGTCATCGCGCTCGGCCACCGCTGTACCGGTGGGATGGCAGCCGGCGCGCAGGCCCTGCAGCTTGCCCAGGCGCGGACCGTAGGTGCTGTCGGTGAACACCGGGCTGCACGCCTGATCCAGCGACGAATTGGTGAACGCACGCTGGTTGTTCTGGCCGACCATGGCGCGGGCGGTGAAGTTCTGGCCGAAGTGGCCGGTATAGGTGGCCGACCAGTTGCGACCACCCGTCTCGGTGACCGAATCACCGCCCCATGCACCGAGCTGGTCTGCGTTCCAGTTGTAGCCATACGAGGCGTTGGTGACGTCACCTTCGTCGGAGAACGCCAGCAGCGCCAGGCTGTGGTTGTCGTTGATGTTCCAGTCCAGCTTGGTGCCCCAGAAGCCGTTGCCGGAATCATTCTTGAACCAGGTACTGCCATCGGACGAGGTGTTGTGCCCTTTGTCACTGCGGTCTTCATACATCGCGAACAGGAACAGCTTGTCCTTGATGATCGGACCGGAGCCCCACACGTTGGTCTTCAGGAACGAGTTGTTGTCGCGGCTGCCATACGAATGCGGGGTTCCATCACGATGGAAGTGGTCGCCGCCGCTGGAGCGCCATGCACTGGGTTCAGCGGTGACTTCCACGCCGCCTTCGAACTCGTTGCTGCCCGAACGGGTCACCGCATTGATCACGCCACCGGTGGAGCGGCCGAACTCGACCGAGTATCCGCCGGTCTTGACCTGAAACTCCTTGAAGAAGGCGAACGGCGCGGTACTGAAGCCGCGACGGGTGTACATGTCGGTGACATTCAGGCCATTGATGAAGACGGCATTTTCAGCCACCGACGAGCCGGCGAAGGACAAGCCACCAAAGGACGAGTTGCCGCCGACCACGCCAGGCGCCATCAGTGCGACCGCAGACAGGTCCTGCGCCACAGGAAGGCGCGAGATTTCCTGTCGATTGATGTTGAAGGATGTTTCGGTGGAATAGACATCCACGCGATTGACCACGCGTGTGCCGACCACCTGCAGTGCATCGAGATTGGTGACGCCGCCGCCGCTTGCCAGATTGACCGTGGTGGTGCCGCCGATCGCGACGCTGACAGCAACCTGATCACCCAGCTTCTGGCCATCACGGCTGAGCTGCAACTGGTAGTCGCCCACCGGTAGCTGGCCAAGGCGATAGCTGCCATCGGCACCGACCGTGACAGAGCGGGTCAGGCCCGTGCTGTTGCTGACCACGGTCACCTGATCACCGGCGGTGGCGCGGCCCGCCACCGCGCCGCTCACGTTCTGCGCCATTGCTGTGCCGGGCGGCATCATGCCCAGACACGCCCCGAGGGCGACGCACAACGCCGCCCGCTTGATGCTGTAAGCCTTCATCCCCTGCTCTCTCCTGCAAGAATTGAATGGTGTGGAATGCGATGTGTCGCGCTAGCGTTGCCCGGCTGGCAGTACCCGCCACTGGAAGTCGTAGCTCCATTGGTCGAAATACAGGTTGCCGCCTGCCCACTCGGCCTCGCCGCGCTGCGAGTCGACCGTTTCCGAGCGGAAGTGCTGCTTGGCCGGCACCAGGGCCTGGCCGAAATCGTCGTTGAAGGCGATGCGGTAGCCGTCGAGGCCACCCAGGTAGAAATCGCGCAGGGCAGGCACGTCGCTGGCCAGCGCGCCGGTGGTCACATCCATCGGCAGCCAGCCATACGGCGCCAGGTAGACCTGCCCCCAGTCATGCAGGTTGTTGTAGCCGCTGCCATCGTCGGAGAACACCATGCCCGACTGCCAGCGCGCGGGAATGCCGTTCATGCGCAGCAGCGCGATCAGCAACAGCGTCTGCTGGCCGCAGTCGGCATGTCCGGCACGTAGCGCGTAATCGCTGATGTTGCTGATCGTGGAGTATTCGCGCGCACCGGCCCATGGAATGCGATCCACGGCAGCAAACAGCTTGCGCACCACTTCATACGGGCGGGTTTCCCCCTGCAGCACCTGGTCGGAGAACAGCTTCAGCGCCGGCGTGAAGCGCACATGCGGCAGCTGCTCGGCCAGGTAGGGTTTCAGCGCCGGATCGGCCGGTGTCGGCTGCACCTTGGCCGGATCGATCGCGGTATGCCGGGCCAGGATCGTGACCGCGTAGCGGACCTCGAAGCGCATCGGCTGCCCCGCCACCGCCTTGGCTTCCAGATAGGCGGTGCGCTGCAGGGTGCTGGCCGGTGCCACGCGCGCCCTGCCGGGGGTGCTGCCCAGCCACTGCACGCGCTCCTGTTGGCCAGGAATTTCGCGCGGGTATGGAATCCAGGCGCGCACGGTTTCGCCGGCCGGGACGGCATCGGCTTTCACTGTGAGCGACTGGGTGAATTCAATGCGCTGCGGCAGTACCGACGCCTGGCCACTCTGTTCGGCTGCGGCAAGCACGCGTGCGTGGTGCGCGTTGAGCACTTCGTTCGGGCCCGGAGGCGACATCGGTGCATCCGCGCGGCGGCGTGCGCGTGCCTCATCGCTGAGCAGGAACAGGTTCGACGGTGCGCGCTTGAAATACCAACGCGTGCCATCGATGTCGAGATGCTCAATCAGGCCGAGCTGATCCCAGCGCGCGAATTCCTCGTCGGTCAGGTCGGGAATCCAGCGGCGCACGGCAGACTTGGTGGCGGCTTCGTCGAGGGAAAAATCCAGGCGGATGCGGCGCATGCGCTCTTCCTGGAACGCGATGTCGTCGAAACTGACGCCAGGCTCCGCCGCGTCCGAAGCCGACCAGGTGTTCAGTTCGCTGCCGGCTTCGGAGAACCGTCCCGCGTCGATCATCTGCACGACCCGCGCAAACTGGATGGCCGAGGGTGGCGGCTCCGCTCCCGCCGACCACGCACACAGCAGCAGCGCGGCACACAGGCCGGCAGTGGCAGGCAGACGTGGTTTGCGAACGGCAGGATCCACAGCGACACTTCCCCAGCGCGGGTGGTAACGGCTGTGTAACACGGGCCGGGAGACCGGTCAATAATTTATTCTTGCTTTCGACGCCGAAAGGAATAAATATTCCAACAGGCATTCGAGGAGGGTGTGCAGCGCATGATCCTGGCTTCCCGCGAACGGCATCGGCATTGGCCGCGCCGGTTGACCCTGGCCCTGTGCCTGCTGGCCGCACCGGCCTTCGCACTCGCTTCCCCGAGGCCTGATCCCGGCGCGCCGCTGCCCTATGTGATCGGCCTGCACGAGGCCTACCTCACCCCCCAGTACTGGGCCGCGCGCCTGGACAACGCCGATGTGCCGATCCTGGACCGCAGCCAGATCGAGGCACAGAACGCACGGATGCGGTCACAGGACAGCCACATCCAGGACATCGCCGCACTACCCGCGCAGCTTGATGCGGCGGCGGTGCGCGCCAGCATCACCTCGCTGTCGAGCTGGCCCACCCGCACTCTGTACAACGACAAGGGCCAGGCCGTTGCGCCGGCACTGCGCAGCGCGACCGAAGCCAATCTGGGCCTGCAGTCCATTCCCGCGCAGACGACACCGCAATACGGGCTGGTGGTGAAGCGCGCTGCACTGCGTACTTTCCCCACCCGCGAGCGCGTCTTCAGCAGCGTCGGTGACACCGACATCGATCGCTTCCAGGAATCGGCGCTGTTCCCCGGCGACAAGGTCGCGGTGGTCCATCGCAGTGCCGACGGCCGCTGGTTGTTCGTGCACAGCGAGCGCTACAGCGCGTGGATCGAGGCCGATGCCATCGCCAGCGGCGACAAGGCCACGGTGCTCGGCTACGGCGCGAAGGGACCGTACCGGATCATCACCGGCGCCACCGCGCAGACTGCCTACACCCCGGAAGAACCGCGCGTCTCGCGCCTGCAGCTGGACATGGGCGTGCGCCTGCCGGTGCTGGCCGACTGGCCGGCGTCAGAGCCGGTGAACGGCCAGCAGGCGCACGCCGCGTGGGTGGTTCAGCTGCCAGTACGCGAGGCCGATGGCCGGTTGAAACTGGTACCGGCGCTGCTGCCGCGCTCGCAGGACACCGCCGCCGACTACCTGCCGCTGACCCCACGCCTGCTGCTGCAGCAGGCCTTCAAGTTCCTCGGCGAGCGCTACGGTTGGGGCCACGACTACGACACCCGCGACTGCAGCGGTTTCGTTTCCGAGATCTACCGCAGCTTCGGCGTGCTTCTACCGCGCAATACCAGCGCGCAGGCGGTCAGCCCGGCGCTGGACCGCGTACCGTTCACCGGCAAGGACGGCAAGGACGTGCGCGACCGCGCCGTCACCGATCTGCAGGTGGGCGATCTGGTCTACATCCCCGGCCACGTGATGATGGCCATCGGCCACGTCGACGGCCGCACCTGGGTGATCCACGATACGGCGGGCGGCAGCTGGTTCGGTGCCGACGGCAAGCGCGTGCAGGCCCATCTCAATGGTGTTTCGGTCACCCCGCTGGAGCCGATGATGGCCAGCGACAGCGTCCGCTACATCGACCGCATCACCAACATCCAACGCCTGCGTGCCAAGACCCCCTGAATGAAGATCACTGCCATCGAACTGGGCATGCTGCGCGTGCCGCTGAAAACACCGTTCAAGACCGCCCTGCGCACGGTGGAAACCGTGGAAGATGTGGTGGTGCTGGTCCGCACCGACACCGGCCACACCGGCTACGGCGAAGCGCCGGCCACCGCGGTGATCACCGGTGATACCCACGGCTCGATCATCGAAGCGATCCGTCACTTCATCGCGCCGCGCCTGATCGGCCAGGACGTGGCCAACCTCAATCGCCTGTGCGGTCTGGTGCAGACCGCGATGGAGCGCAACACCAGCGCAAAGGCGGCGGTGGAGATCGCGCTGTACGACCTGTGGGCACAGCTGCATGGCGCGCCGCTGTACCAGATGCTGGGCGGCGGCGACCCGGTGATCACCACCGACATCACCATCAGCGTGGACTACATCGACAAGATGGTGGCCGATTCGCTGTCGGCGATCGAACGCGGCTTCGAGTCGCTGAAGATCAAGGTCGGCAAGGACATCGGTCTGGACATCGAACGGGTCAAGGCGATCCACGCCGCCGTGGAAGGCCGCGCCCTTCTTCGGCTGGACGCCAACCAGGGCTGGACCGCCAAGCAGGCCGTGCACGCAATGCGCACGCTGGAAGAAGCCGGCGTGGTGCTGGAACTGCTGGAGCAGCCGGTAAAGGCCGCCGACATCAGTGGCCTGAAGTACGTGACCGACCGCGTCAACACGCCGGTGATGGCCGACGAAAGCGTGTTCAGCCCGAGCCAGGTGATGGACCTGATCCAGCAGCGCGCGGCCGACATCATCAACATCAAGCTGATGAAGACCGGCGGCCTGTCCAACGCGATCCGCATCGCCGACATCGCCGGTATCTACGGCGTGCCCTGCATGATCGGCTGCATGATCGAATCCAGCATCAGCGTAGCCGCGGCCGTGCACCTGGCGGTGGCCAAGAGCGATGTGATCACCAAGGTCGACCTCGACGGCCCATCGCTTGGCCAGTTCGACCCGGTCAGTGGCGGCGTGCACTTCAACGAATCGGAGATCAGCATCAGCGACGTGCCGGGGCTGGGCATCACCGAAGTGCACGGGCTGGAGATGCTGGGTTGAACCGCGCAGTCGAGCATGGCTCGACTCTACAAGGGCCGCGCCCCGGTAGATCCACGCCATGCGTGGATGCTCCTGCTTCTGCTCTACCCCGTACCCCCCTCGCGTCTGGCACCCGCCCGGCCCACTCCATGACACGCTCTACGCGACCAACCGCAATGCGCCTACACATGCCCGGACTCCCCGCATGCCGCCCCTGCTGAAGATCCGCTCCGAGCGCGGGCAGATGTCGGCCATCGAGCGTCGCATCGCCGACTTCATTCTCGACAACGCCCACCTGCTGCGCGACTACTCGTCCCAGCAGCTGGCCAGCGCTCTGGGCATCAGCCAGTCCAGCGTGGTGAAATTCAGCCAGAAGCTCGGCTTCAAGGGCTACCCGGACCTGAAGTACTCGATCGGCCAGGATGTGGCTCGCGCCGGTGCCGACCCGCAGCAGGCGCCCAGCGAACCCGACAGCGGCGATGACTACCTGCGGTTGGGCGAGGCCCTGCGCCGCAGCAAGGCACAAGCCGAAGAGGAAACCCGCCAGGCCAACCCGCGCGGGGAAATCGAGCGCATCGTGCAGCTGCTCGACGGCGCGCCGAAGCTGTTCGTGTACGGCCTGGGTGACGACGGCCTGTACGCGCGTGAGTTCGCCATGCGATTGTCGCTGCTCGGCCTGCTGGTGGTGCCGCATACCGACCCGATCCTGATGTTGGCCAACCTGTCGGCGGCACGCCCGGGCGATGCGCTACTGGTGTTCTCTGAGTTCGGCAACCTGCCCCAGCTTTCGCAGCTGTCGCGCCAGTTCCAGGACATGGGTGGCAAGGTGATTTCCATCACCCGCCACACCGCCAACCCGCTGCGCGCGCATGCTGATGCAACGCTGGTGGTGTGTGCGCACGACCGCACGCCGCAGGTCGCGCAGCTGCTGTACTGTAGCGCCATGCACGCGCTGCTCGATTTCCTGTTCGTGCTGCTCTGCCACGCCAATCCGGATCGCCAGCAGCAGCTCGCGGTGAACCTGGAGCGGATCGACCACCTGCTGGATTCCTGACCGGAGCGCACGTTGATGAAATCGCTGGTCCGCCTTGCCACCACTGCCGTGCTGCTTTCTGCAACGATGTCCGCCCACGCCGCGCCGCTCGATGGTGCGCGCCAGCTGATCGTGGTCACCAGCGAAAGCTGGGGCAGCACCGAGGGGCAACTGCAGGCCTATGTGCGCGATGGCAAGGGCTGGCATGCGCATGGGCAGGCGTTCCCGGTGGCGCTCGGCCGTACCGGCAGCGCGTGGGGCCTGGGCCTGCATCCGGCGCAGGGCGATGGCCCACAGAAGCAGGAAGGCGATGGCCGCAGCCCGGCCGGCGTGTTCGCGCTCGGCAGCGCCTTCGGCTATGCCATCACCCGCCCCGGCACCGCGATGGCCTACCAGCCCATGCTTGAAAGCAGCTACTGCATGGATGTGCCCGGTTCACCGTTCTACAACCGCATCGTCGATGCGAGGAAGGTCGGCAGCGCCGCGGTCAAGGGCTCCACCGAGCCGATGCGGCTGGACCTGCACAACCAGGGCGACGTGCGCTACCAGGAAGGCTTCGTGATTGCCCACAACCCGGACAACCAGCCCGGCAAGGGCAGCTGCATCTTCGCCCACCTGTGGCGCGCGCCCGGCGAGGCCACGGCTGGCTGCACCGCCATGCCGCAGCCACGCATGCAGGCCCTGCTTGACTGGCTGCGGCCGCAGGATATGCCGCGCTTCGTGCTGCTGCCGCGCGCCGAGTACAAGCGCCTGCAGGCCCAGTGGCAGCTGCCCGCACTGAGCGGAGACGCCCGTTGAGCGCGCAGGACGAACCGCAGCTGCAGCGCGCGGTCAGCCGCTGGCAGATCGTCGGCCTGTCGATCAACGATGTGATCGGCAGCGGCATCTACCTGCTGCCGGCCGCCACCGTCGCCCTGCTCGGCCCCTTCAGCCTGTGGGGCGTGGTCGCCGCCGGCATCGTCGTTGCCCTGCTGGTGCTCTGCTACGCGCAGGCCGCCAGCTACTTCGATGAACCCGGTGGCAGCTACCTGTATGCCCGTGAGGCGTTCGGGCGATTCGCCGGGTTCGAGATCGGCTGGATGATCTGGTTGACCCGCATCAGCTCGGCGGCCGCATTGAGCAATGCACTGGCCGATGCGGTCGCGCGCTTCTGGCCGTGGGCCGGCGCCGGCATGGGCCGCATCGCGGTGATCGTGGTGTCGCTGGGCTTCCTCACTGGCGTCAACATCATTGGCGTGCGCTCGGCCGCGCGCACCGGCGTGGTGCTGGTGATCGGCAAGATGCTGCCGCTGCTGCTGTTCGTGGCCATCGGTGCGTTCTACATCGATCCGCAGCTGGCCTTCTCCGGCCAGCGCCCGGACCCGCACGACCTGCAGCGCATGGGTGAAGCCGCCTTGCTGCTGCTGTACGCCTACGCGGGCTTCGAGAACATCCCGGCTGCGGCCGGCGAGTACCGCAACCCACGCCGCGATATTCCGTTCGCACTGATCACCATGATCATCACCGTCACCGTCATCTATGGAGCGGTGCAGGTGGTGGCGCAGGGCACGCTGGCCGGGCTGTCCAGTTCGGCCACGCCGCTGGCCGACGCCGCCGCAGGCTTCGGTGGTGAGGCACTCGCGCTGATCCTCACCGTGGGCGCGACCATTTCCATCCTCGGCACCAACAGCAACACGATGATGATGGGCCCGCGCTTCCTGTTCGCGCTGGCGCGCGATGGCTACGGGCCGAAGATCCTGGCGCAGGTGCATCCGCGCTTCCATACGCCGGCCGCATCGATTCTGTGCCAGGGCCTGATCGCACTCGGCCTGGCGCTGTCGGGTTCGTTCGTGCAGCTGGCGCTGCTGTCGATGACCACGCGCCTGTTCGCCTATATCGGAACAGCCGCGGCAGTACTGGTACTGGCCAAGCGCTACGCCGACCGTCCTGGTGCGTTGAAGTTGCCGGGTGGCCCGCTGATTCCGGTGCTGGCGCTGCTGCTGTGCCTGGCCCTTTTCGCCAGTGCCAGCTGGCAGAACATCGCTGCTGCACTGGTCGCGTTCGCCATCGGCGCGGTGATCTACAAGCTGCCGCGCAAGGATGCCGACGCCGGGTGAGCGGAGCGCCGGGCCATGCCCGGCGGATTGATCTGGCGATCACGCTGCCGGACCGGGCCGTTAACCGCCTCGCAGGCACGATCAGGTTTCGTCCACAACGGAGCCCTTCCATGACCGAGTACCAGATTCCCGGCCGCGTACCGGACGACAGCACACCGCGCGATGCGGTCAGTAACTACTGGCGCGAACGCTACACGGCCGAGCCGTACTACGACGACCAGCTGTTCTTCGAGGACTACGAGCCGGCCTACCGCATCGGCCACGCCGCACGTGCGCAGGACATGATCCGCGCCTACGAGGAAGTGGAAGGCGAACTGGAATCACGCTGGGCCAGTGAACGCGGCCGCAGCCGCCTGGACTGGGCGCAGGCACGCAGTGCCGTTCGCCGTGGCTGGGAGGAAGCGCAGCAGGTGGAACCGCGCCTGGCACGCGGCCCCTGACGGACCCGATATGCGGCAACGCCGGGCATGGCCCGGCGCTACCGTTGCTGCATCATTCCTGTTCCGGCAGCGGCGGCACGATCGTGCTGCGCTTGCTCTCGCCGCCACCGGCGGCGATCAGGTCGCGGGTGTTCTTCTGCACCGCCACCGCACCGAACAGCGACAGCGCGAAGGCCATGCCGTAGAAGCCCTTCTCGCTCAGCACCAGGGTGGCGTTCCACAGGCCAACCAGCAGCAACAACAGCGCAGACAGCAATGCGAACCAGCACAGCGCGTAGTACAGGCCACTCACCGGAATGCCCTCGACACGGTCGCGCACGCTCTTCTGCAGCGACACCGCTGCGAACAGGCCAAACAGGAGCAGGGTGAGGTAGTAGCCCTTCTCGTTCAGCGGCATCTCCGCATTGAACAGGCCTATCAGGTAGGCCACCGCGCCGAGCAGCAGGGCCACCCAGGAGGCGGCAATGAAGGCCGGCGAGGGTCGATGGATGATCGGTGCGTTCATTGCGGTTCCTTGCAGTCAGGCGGGCATGCTTTGCCCGGGCGAACCCACCCTAGACGATCCCGCCGCCGCCGCACAGGGGGAAACAGGACCTTCGGGCCAGGACCGTCACCGCCCCGGTGGTATACAAGGGAGAGCCTGGCCATCCGCATCCCCTTCCGCTGGAGATACCCATGACCCGCACGCCCCTGCTGCTCGTCCTCGGCCTGTTGCCGATCCTCGCCACCACGGCCTGCAGTGCCGCCGGCCCCGATGCCAGTGGGCAGAAAGCTGCCGCTGCCAGCACAGACGCTGCCGACCAGCGACCGTTCACCGCATCCGAAATCAGTCGTTTCGACCAGCCGTGGGCAATGACCTTCCTGCCCGATGGCAGCCTGCTGGTCACCGAAAAGCGCGGAAAGCTGCAGCACCTGGACCTGGCCGGCGGCCAGAAACACGAGATCACCGGCGTTCCGAAGGTCGCCTACGGTGGCCAGGGTGGTTTCGGTGACGTGATCCTGCATCCGCAGTTCGCAAGCAACCACGTGATCTATCTCAGCTACGCCGAGGAAGGCACGCTGGACACCCGCGGTGCCGCCGTGGCCCGGGCCACGCTGGCGCTGGACACCAACGGTGGCGGTGAGCTGAAGGACCTGAAGGTGATCTGGCGGCAGAGCCCCAAGGTCAGTGGCGAGGGCCACTACGGCCACCGCCTCGTCTTCGGCCCGGACGGCAAGCTGTGGATCAGCTCCAGCGAGCGGCAGAAGTTCGATCCGGCCCAGGACATGGGCGGCAATCTCGGCAAGATCATCCGCCTCAACGACGATGGCAGCCTACCGGCCGACAACCCGTTCGCCTCGCAGGGCGGCGTGGCCGCGCAGGTGTGGTCGCTGGGCCACCGCAACATCCTCGGCATGGCCTTCGATGCCAACGGCAAGCTGTGGGCGCACGAGATGGGCCCGGCCGGCGGCGACGAGCTGAACCTGATCGTGCGCGGCGCCAACTACGGCTACCCGATCGTCTCCAACGGCAACCACTACGACGGCCGCCCGATTCCCGACCACGATACCCGCCCGGAGTTCGCCGCCCCGAAGGTGACCTGGACGCCAGTCATCTCGCCGGCCGGCTTCGTGATCTACAGCGGGAACCTGTTCCCGCAGTGGAAGGGCAGCGGCTTCATCGGTGGCCTGTCCTCCACCTCGCTGGTGCGCGTGGCATTCGATGGTGACAGCGCGCGCGAAGCCGAACGCTTCAACATGGGCGAGCGCATCCGCGAAGTGGAACAGGGCCCGGATGGCGCACTGTGGCTGCTGGAAGACGGCAACAAGGCGCGCCTGCTGAAGCTCACCCCGAAAACCTGACAGGATGGTAGTGCCGGCCGCTGGCCGGCACGTTTTCCCGCAACGGCCCCGCACGCGGGGCCGTCTGCGTTCATTGAATGGTGATGACCTTCACCTCGGTCTTCGTGCAAGCCTGGTCCAGGCACTGCCCGTTCAACCACACCTGGCCATCACCGATCATCACGCCCTGGTGGTTGACGAAGACCTTGCCGAAGTCCTGTTCGGACACCGCCTTGACCACCGCCGGGGTGATGATCTTCTCGTAGTTGCGCTGGAACTCACCGGGGCCGGTGATCTTCCTTCCGTTAGCGATATTCAGCGGGAAGCGCACTTCCTCCACCACCGCAGCGCGATCACCGCCGACCACCGCGGTCTTGAACGCATTGAACACCTTCTCGTACTGCGCGGCGTCGCCGAGCAGCGTCTCAATGCGTGCACGCGCGTCTTCCGCGGGCGCATCCGTCGGTGCGGCGCCGGCCGGCTCGGCAGCAGCCTTCGCCGGTTCAGCCGCAGGCGTCGCCGCAACACTGGCCTCCATCGGCGGCGGTGCATCCGCCGCAGGCTCGGCCGGCGGTGCCGCCGGCTGCGAGCAGGCGGCCAGCACCAGGGCGGGAATCAGACAAGCCATCCGGCGCATGCGCGCACTCCATCGAAACAGGGAGCCCGATGGTAGCGCCGCCGCGGTGAGGACAACAAAAAGGGGACGGAGGGGATTAAGTCGTTAGTGGCACAAACGACTTAATCCCCTCCGTCCCCTTTTTCTCGATCAGGCCTTCAGCAGCTCGAACTGCACCGCCTCACCGGCGGCCGAAGACGCGCACACCCACACATCGAACTGGCCCGGCTCAGCACGCAGCACGCCGTCGCGGCCGGTGAACGCCAACTGCTCGCGGGTCAGGGTGAACACCACTTCGGTCGACTCGCCCGGCTGCAGCGCCACCTTGCGGAAGTCCTTCAGTTCGCGCACCGGACGCACGCGGCTGGCCACGCGGTCGTGGATGTACAGCTGCACCACTTCCTCGCCGGCCACGTCGCCGCTGTTGGTCAGCGTGGTGGTGATGGTCAGGCTGTCGTCCCAGCCAAGCTGCGCCGCACTCAGCTGCGGCGCACCGTAGGCGAAGGTGGTGTAGCCGATGCCATGCCCGAACGGGTACAGCGGCTCGTTCGGAATCTCGCGCCAGCGGGCCTTGAACTCCGACATGGTCGGCAGTTCCGGGCGGCCGGTGCGCGGGTGATTGTAGAAGTACGGCTGCTGGCCGGACACCTGCGGGAAGCTGACCGGCAGGCGGCCCGACGGGCTGTAATCGCCGAACAGCACATCAGCCACGGCATGGCCGGTCTGCGTGCCCAGGTACCAGGTCACCGCCACCGCCTGCGCATTACGCACGGCGCCCTGCAGGGCCAGCGCGCGACCATTGCGCAGCAGCACCACCAGCGGCTTGCCGGTCATCGCCACCGCTTCGGCCAGCGCCTGCTGTGCCGGCGGCAGGGTGATCTCGACGCGCGACTGCGCTTCGCCGCTGTAACGCTGCGGCTCGCCCAGCGCCAGCACCACCACGTCGGCGCGCAGCGCAGCGGCCACGGCCGCTTCGGTGCCACCGGGAATGGCCACTTCCAGTTCGCAGCCCGGCACGATTTCCAGCAGCGCTTCATCGCCGATGGCGGCGCGCACGCCGGTTTCCAGGTCCACGTAGCGCTGCTTGTCGCCAAACAGCGTCCAGCAGCCTTCGATGTTCTCGCGGTCCTGCACGAACGGGCCGATCAGTGCGATCTTCTGCCCGGTCTTCTGCAACGGCAGCACGTTGTCGCGGTTGTTCAGCAGCACGATCGAACGACGCGCCGCATCGCGCGACAGCGCGTCATGTGCGGCAATGTGCGAAGTATCGGCTTCGCGCGCCGGATCCAGCGAACGGTACGGGTCGTCGAACAGGCCGATGGTTTCCTTCAGCCACAGGATGCGGCGCACGCCTTCATCCAGCACCGCCATCGGCACCTCGCCGCTCTCGACCAGGCCCGGCAGGTGCTCGGCGTAGAAGCCGCTCTGCATGCTCAGGTCGAGGCCGGCGGTGAACGCCTTGGCGGTGGCATCGCGGTCGTCGGCGGCATAACCGTGCGCGACCAGTTCCATGTCGGCGGTGTAATCGGAGATCACCACGCCCGGGAACTTCCACTCACCGCGCAGGATGTCGGTCAGCAGTTCGGCGTTGGCACTGGCCGGCACGCCGTTGATGTCGTTGAACGAGGACATCACGGTGATCGCGCCGGCGTCGAACGCAGCCTTGAACGGCGGCAGGTGCACGTCGCGCAGGGTCTGCGGCGAGATGTCCACCATGTTGTATTCCATGCCCGCCATCACCGCGCCATAGGCGGCGAAGTGCTTCGGCGTGGCCAGCAGCGAATCGGCAGCGCGCAGGTCGCTGCCCTGGAAGCCGCGCACGCGGGCGGCGGCGAATGCACAGCCCAGCACCACGTCCTCACCGGCACCTTCGGCACCACGGCCCCAGCGCTGGTCGCGGGCGATGTCCACCGCCGGCGCATAGGTCCAGTGCAGGCCGGCAGCGGTGGCCTCGACGGCGGTGGCACGGGCGGTGCGCTCGGCCAGCTCCGGTTCGAAGCTGGCGGCCTCGCCCAGCGGGATCGGGAACACGGTACGCATGCCGTGGATGACGTCGGCAGCCAGGATCACCGGGATGCCCAGGCGGCTCTCTTCGGTGGCGACCTGCTGGATGCGGCGGCCCAGCTCGGCGCCCACGCCGTTGAACAGGGAACCGACCTTGCCCTCGCGCACCTGCTGCAGCACCTGGTCGGCATTGCGCACGTTGGCTTCCGGGTTCACGTCCGGGGCGAACGGGCGGACCATGTCCGCGAAGACACCCAGCTGGCCGACCTTTTCCTCGACGGTCATCTGGGCAATGAGGGATTCGATGCGATCGGAGGCCACCGGCAGTCCTTGATGAAAACGTTTACAAGCCCGGCATTCTAGCGATCCCGGGCGATTTGGCGAGAGGTTTCTTCATTCAGTTTCAGCCACCAGCGGGGTCCGTATGGCCCCGCCGGGGGCACCGCAGCTTACTCCGAGCCGGCCAACTGGCGCTGCCCGGCCATCAACATGGCGTCGCTGGAGGCCTGGAACACGCGCAGGCCGAAGGCCGGCAGGATCGCCAGCAGGTGGTCGAAGATGTCCGACTGCACCGCCTCGTACTCGCCCCAGGCGGTGCTGCGGGTGAAGCAGTACAGCTCCAGCGGCAGGCCCTCGGTGGTCGGCTGCAGCTGCCGCACCAGCAGGGTCATGTCGGTATGGATGCCCGGGTGACTGCGCAGATAGCGCTCCACGTACGCACGGAAGGTGCCCAGGTTGGTCACCCGGCGGCTGTTGACCTCGGCCACGCCCTGCTCGCGCAGGCGCCCGTTCCACTGGCCCAGCTCCTGCTCCTTGGCCTGCAGGTAGTCGCGCAGCAGCGCGAATTCGCCGAGGAAGGCCAGATCACCCTCGTCCAGGAAACCGACGCTGTGCTGGTCCAGGTACAGCGCGCGCTTGATCCGGCGGCCACCGGCCTCCTGCATGCCGCGCCAGTTCTTGAACGACTCGGTCACCAGCTTCTTGGTCGGGATGGTGGTGATGGTCTTGTCGAAGTTCTGCACGGTGACGGTGTGCAGCGCGATATCGATGACGTCACCGTCGGCGTTCTGGCTGGGCATCTCGATCCAGTCGCCGATGCGCACGCGGCCATCGCCACTGATCTGCACGCTGGCCACCAGCGACAGAATGGTGTCCTGGAAGATCAACATCAGCACGGCCGTGGCCGCGCCCAGGCCGGTGACCAGCGGGCCCAGCTTCACCCCCAGCAGGGTGGCGATGATGGACAGGCCGGCGGCCACGAACACCACGATCTTGACCACCTGCAGGTAGCCCTTGATCGGCTTGTTGCGCGCATCGGGCTTGCGCTCGTACAGGCTGTTGGCCGCGTCCAGCGCATGCGAGAACGCCATCGACACCGTCAGTACGGCCCACACGATGCACAGCTTGATGATGACCTTGACCAGGCCTTCCGGCAGATCCGGGATGAAGGTGATGCCCGAGGCGATCACCTGGCTGGGCACCACGTTGGACAGGCGCGAAATGACCCGCATCAAGTGGCTGCCGCGCCCGGACTCGGCGCCCGGCAGGCGCTGCAGCAGGCGCCGCAGGCCACGCACCAGGATGCGCTTGGTCACCCAGTTGGCCAGGCCCGCTGCGACCAGCAGCGCCGTGATCATCAACGCCAGGTAGGCGCCGGGATAGGGTTCCAGTGTGTTCTGCAGCTTTTCCAGCCACTGTACCGCCACCACCGCGTCCACCATCAGTTGTCTCCTTGCGTTGTCGTTGTTGTTGGGGGTGCCGGCCAGCGGCCGGCACTACCGGATCAGTCCCGCGAGCGCTCGATGATCACGCCCACCGCGCGCGCGCCACGCACCGCGCCCAGCTTGCTCAGTTTCAGGCGCAGCCACTTCACGTCGAATTCGTCCAGCACGATCTGTGCGCAGCGCTCGGCCAGGGTTTCCACTAGGCCGAATTCCGACTCGCGCACGAACTGCTCCAGGCGCTTGCTCACCGCCTTGTAGTTCAGGGTATGGGCGATGTCGTCGGAGGCCGCGGGACGACGGTTGTCGAAGCCCATCTCCAGGTCGAACACCAGGTCCTGGCGGATCCGTCGTTCCCAATCGTAGATACCGATCAGGGCGTCGATCGTCAGCCCCTCGATGAAAACCTTGTCCATTGCGCTTACCAGCCCGAGTACAGGGGGCCATGGTAACGGCACGGCGGTGAGCCTGCCCGGAACGGGCGGTGGGTGGCCGGCAGGAATGCGGCACTGGGAAAAACAAAGAGCCCCGCTAGCAGGGCCCTCTGGTACTACCGCTTGTCCCCGGGGGGAGCTGTTGAACAGCCGCGAGTCCCGGTGGCGCAGGCGTCGAAATTGAAGCGGGTGAGGTCTGCGGATCAAGAGGCGATTCCGACTATGCCCGCATTTCCAAAAAACAAAGGGCCCTGCTAGCGGGGCCCTTTGGTACCTCTCAACGTCCTCGGGGGGAGCTGGAATCCAGCCGCGAGTCCCGAAGCACACGATGCAGATCATGACGTTCATTCCCTCGACGGTCCAGAGTCAATCGCGACATGCTGGAGGAAGCCAAGGGCAATACAGGAATTCTGCTGCCTGACGCGGCGGCATTGCCCGATATCACGCCAGCGGCAACCAGCGCAGGCTGATGATCCGCCATGTGGTCCCGCATTTGATGAGAGAGCAACGAATCCTGCAGGCAGCGCTGTCACGCCCACGGTGGGCGACGTACAAACGTATCGCGGACCGGCACTCTTTGGATGCCGCCTCGCTTTACGTATGGAACATGCAGATGTGCGGCGCGCTGCTATCCCCCCTGCACGTCTGTGAAATCGTAATCCGCAACGCGGTGGCCGCGGCGCTGGCGCATGCCTTTGGGCCGCGCTGGCCCTGGCATCCTGCACTGCTGCAGCGGATGCCAGCAGATGGCGCGTTGTCGGCCTTGCAGGATCTCCATAGACAGGCTGGTCGTCGGATGGACACTCAGGAGATCATCGCCAGCCTTCGCTTCGCGTTCTGGCAGCAGCTTTTCACGCGGCGCTTCGAGGGAGCCATCTGGACGCGGGGCTTGAAGATTGCGTTGCCGAACGCGCCACAGAATGCTCTCAGCGTCGTCCGCACGAGCATCCACGCAGACATCGGACGCATCCGCCTCCTGCGCAATCGGATCGCCCACCACGAACCCATCCTGGAACGCGACATCGGTGCCGACCTGGCTGCGATCGGGCGGCTGATCCATGCGCGCTGCCCGCATACGCTGGGCTGGTTGCAACGCCATGAGCGGGCAACGACGGTATTGGCGGCGTCGCCGTTGGCAGGGCGTCCGTAATGCGTCCGCCGGGTATGGCCCGGCGCTACCGGTTCCGGGGCTTACACCGCAGGCAGGGTCGCCATGTCCCAGCGCGGGGTGACCTCGACCTTCGGCGGGCTGTGCTGGCCGGCCTGCAGCCGCAGCGCGCCGGCGAAGGCGATCATCGCGCCGTTGTCGGTGCACAACGCCGGCCGCGGGAAGCAGGCACGGCCGCCAAGGCGCTCGGCCATCTGCTGCAGGCGTGCGCGCAGGCGCTTGTTGGCGCCGACGCCGCCAGCCACCACGATCACATTGGTGCCGGCCGCTTCCAGCGCGCGCTCGCACTTGATCGACAGGGTCTCGACCACTGCATCTTCAAAGCCACGGGCGATGTCGGCGCGGGTCTGCTCGCTCTGGTCGCTGTCGCGCCAGGCCATCAGGACCTGGGTCTTCAGGCCGGAGAAGCTGAAATCCAGCCCCGGGCGGTCGGTCATCGGCCGCGCGAAGCGGTAGACACCCGGCGTGCCCTGCTCGGCCAGCCTGGCCAGCTGCGGGCCGCCCGGATAGGGCAGGCCCATCATCTTGGCGGTCTTGTCGAAGGCCTCGCCGGCCGCGTCGTCCAGAGTTTCGCCCAGCAGGCGGTACTGGCCGATCGCGTCCACCGCCACCAGCTGGGTATGGCCACCGGACACCAGCAGCGCCACGAACGGCGCTTCCGGCGGGTCGTCCTCCATCAGCGGGGCCAGCAGGTGGCCTTCCATATGGTGTACGCCCACCGCCGGCACCTCCAGCGCCCAGGCCAGCGACCGCGCCACGCCCGCGCCGACCAGCAGCGCGCCGACCAGGCCGGGACCCGCCGTGTAAGCCACGCCGTCGATATCACCTACACCCAGGCCGGCTTCGGCCAGGGTCTGGCGCACCAGCGGCAGCAACTTGCGGACGTGGTCGCGGCTGGCCAGCTCGGGCACCACACCACCGTATTCGGCGTGCAGGGCGATCTGGCTGTAGACCGCATGGGCGCGCAGGGCCGCGCTGCCGGCCAGGTCGGTGTCATACACCGCCACGCCGGTCTCATCACAGGAAGATTCGATGCCAAGGACTCGCATGCCTGCTATTATGACGCCCCTGCCGCCCCCTCGGGGGACGCGCAGGTCTCACTGCTTTCGAACCTCTGGCCCGTATTCAGGGTTGGCCGCTTGCAGTTTGTCTATTCGCCGCTATAATGTGCGGCTCGCCGGGCGTGACCCGGTTCTACTGTGTCCCGGAGATTCCATGCCCAGCGTCAAAGTCCGCGAGAACGAGCCCTTCGAGTTTGCTCTTCGCCGCTTCAAGCGCACTTGCGAAAAGGCCGGTGTGCTGGCCGAAACCCGCAAGCGCGAGTTCTACGAAAAGCCGACCCAGGAGCGCAAGCGCAAGGCCGCCGCTGCTGTGAAGCGTCAGCTGCGCCGCTCGTCGCGCGACGTTACCAAGCGTCAGCGCCTGTACTGATCGGACGCATCTTCATTGCGATGGGCTTGCCTGTCGCGATGGAGCCGAAGCCGGCACGCGCGAGCGTCGCCGGCTTTTTGCGTTTCCGGGTTCGGGCATCCGCCCCGCCCCACCTACTACCACGAGGTTCCTCATGAGCATGAAGCAGCAGCTCACCGAAGACATGAAGGCCGCCATGAAGGCGGGCGAGAAGCACAAGCTGGGCGTGATCCGCCTGATCAACGCCGCCATCAAGCAGCGCGAAGTGGACGAGCGCATCGAGCTGGATGACACCGCCGTGATCGCCGTGCTCGACAAGATGGTCAAGCAGCGCAAGGACTCGGTCAGCCAGTTCGAAGCCGCCAACCGCGAGGACCTGGCCGAGATCGAGCGCGCCGAGATCGTGGTCATCGAAGCCTACCTGCCGGCCAAGATGGGCGAAGCCGAGATCGTCGCCGCGATCCAGGCCGCCATCGCCGAGACCGGCGCTTCCGGTCCGGCCGACATGGGCAAGCTGATGGGCGCATTGAAGCCCAAGCTCGCTGGCCAGGCCGACATGGGTCTGGTCTCCAAGCTGGTCAAGCAGCAGCTGGCGTAAGCCATTGCCGGGGTCGGATCCCTTTCGCATCGCGGAAGGGCTCTGACCCCATTGATGCACCCGCTTCACCGCACCTTCGACCCCCGGCTGCTACAACATCCCCATGGTCGAGCAATCGCACTCCCCCGCCGACACGCGTCCCCACGGCATTCCCGCACGGCTTCGCCACTACGCTGACCGCCTGCAGGACAGCTTCCCGATGGCCGTCACCAAGCGCTTCGTCGAAATCGACGTGCTGACCCAGGCCGCCTCGGTCTCCTTCTACGCCCTGCTGTCGATGGCACCGCTGCTGGTGCTGCTGCTGTGGCTGACCGCCTCGCTGTACCCACCGGCACAACAGACGTTGATCAGCCAGATCGGTTCGGTGGCCGGCAGCAGCGTGGCCAGCGTCGCCGACACCGTGCTGCACAACGCCAACAGCCAGCCCAGCGTCGGTTCATTGGCCGGGCTGTGGAGCACGCTGCTGCTGTTCATCGGCGCCACCGCCGTGTTCGCCCAGCTGCAGAACGCGCTGAACCGGATCTTCCACACCAGCGGCCAGCGTCTGGAAGGCATCAAGGCCTGGCTGCGCAAACGCGTGTTCTCGTTCGGCGTGGTGCTGGCACTGGGCTTCCTGCTGATCCTGTCGATGACCGCCACCACTGCGCTGCAGGTGGTGTTCGCGCAGCTGCCCTCGGTACTGCCGGCAATCGGCTACCTGACCTCGCTGCTGCTGTACACGCTGGCCTTCGCCTTCCTCTACCACTACCTGCCGGACCGCCGCGTGGCCTGGCGCCAGGCCTTCATCGGCGGTGCCATCACCTCGGTGCTGTTCACCCTCGGCCGCTACGGGATTGGCGTCTACATCGCCACCGTGGCCCCGGGCAGCGCCTATGGTTCGATGGGCGCGCTGGTGATCTCGCTGGTCTGGATCTACTACGCCACCGCCGTGTTCTTCGTCGGTGCGCTGATGACCGCGGTGATCGACGAACGGCAGCATGCACGGGCGCAACTGGCCAGGGCCGGGGCCGATGCGGAACAGGCCAGCCCCGGCACCGCCAGCTAGTAAACTAGGGGAACCTGCCGCCCCTGCTGCGCGCCCTGCGGCCGCGCCCCGTTCTGTTGCCCATGGCCCGTATCCCCGACGCTTTCATCGACGATCTGCTCGCCCGCTCCGACATCGTCGAGGTGGTGGGCAGCCGCGTGCCGTTGAAGCGCCAGGGCAAGGAGTACGCCGCGCGCTGCCCGTTCCATGACGAGCGCTCGGCGTCGTTCACGGTCTCGCCCACCAAGCAGTTCTATCACTGCTTCGGCTGCGGCGCGCACGGCACCGCGATCAGCTTCCTGATGAACTACGACCGCCTCGAGTTCCTCGACGCGGTGGATGAGCTGGCCAAGCGCGCGGGCATGGAAGTACCGCGCAACGAGAACCCGCGCAGCCCCCAGCAGCAGGACGACAGCCGCGAGCTGTATTCGGCACTGGATGCCGCTGCCCGGTTCTTCCAGAAGAACCTGGAAGGCAGCGACAAGGCACGCAGTTACCTTGATGGGCGTGGCGTGGACGAAGAGAACCGCGCGCGCTTCCAGATCGGCTACGCCCCGGATGGGTACAGCGGGCTGCGCGATGCACTGGGCAAGGACGAGCGGCGCATGAAGCTGCTCGACCGCGCCGGCCTGTTCTCGAAGAATGACCGCGGCCACGTCTACGACAAGTTCCGCGACCGGGTGATGTTCCCGATCTTCGACCGCCGTGGCCGGGTGATCGCCTTCGGTGGCCGCGTGTTCGAGAAGGACGACGGCCCCAAGTACCTCAACTCGCCCGAAACCGCGCTGTTCCACAAGGGCCGCGAACTGTACGGCCTGTGGCAGGTGCGTCAGGCCAACCAGAAGATCGAGCGGCTGATCGTGGTCGAGGGCTACATGGACGTGGTCTCGCTGTTCCAGTTCGGTGTCACCCAGGCGGTGGCAACACTGGGTACCGCAACCACGCCGGACCATGCCGAGCTGCTGTTCCGCAACGCGCCGGACGTGTTCTTCTGCTTCGACGGCGACGCCGCCGGCCGCCGCGCCGGCTGGAAGGCGCTGGAGTCGGTGCTGCCGCGCATGAAGGACGGCCGCCAGGCCTTCTTCCTGTTCCTGCCCGATGGCGAAGACCCGGACACCATCGTGCGCAAGGAAGGCGCCGAGGCCTTCAACGAGCGCCTGAAGCAGGCCACGCCGCTGTCGCAGTTCTTCTTCGATGAACTGACCCGCGAGATCAACCTGGGCACGCTGGACGGCAAGGCGCGCCTGGCCGAACGCGCAAAGCCGATGCTGGCGCAGATTCCCGACGGTGCCTTCGGCGACCTGATGAAGCAGCAGCTGGCGCAGCTGACCGGGCTCGGCGGCAACGCCCAGGCTGCACGCACGTCGATGCCGCAACGCCAGCCTTCGCGCACGATCCAGCCAGTGGCCAGGCGCAGCCTGGTGCGCGGCGCGATCGCCGTGCTGCTGCAGCAGCCGTCGCTGGCGCTGACCCTGGGCGGCAAGCATCACTTCCAGGGCCTTCGCCTGCCTGGTGTGGAACTGCTGCTGGAGCTGCTGGGGCTGGTCGAACAGCGCCCGGACATCAGCACCGGCGCCCTGCTGGAACACTTCGACGGCCGCGAGGAACAGGCCTCGCTGCATACATTGGCCGCACAGACGCTGCCCGGCACCGAAGCCAGCTGGACCCAGGAACTGCACGACGCAGTGGCCCAGCTGGAGAAACAGCTGCTGGTGCAACGTCTGGAGGAGTTGTTGGCAAAGCAGCGCCAGCAGGGCCTGGACGATACTGACAAATACGAACTGCGCGAGCTGCTGAAGGCGCGCGCCGGACTGCGCCTGTAGCGGGCAGAACGTTTTCACGGAGAGGACCATGCTGCTGCGCCTGACCTGCCTGCTGTTGTTGTCGCTCTGCCTGCCGCTGACGGCCCTGGCCGAAGACGCGCCCCTGAACGAAGTCCGCCCCGGCCTGTATGTCGGCGGCCAGCCCAGTGCCGCGCAGCTGCAGGCCTTGGCCGCGCAGGGCGTGCGCACCGTGATCGACCTGCGCCAGTCCGACGAAGACCGCGGCTTCGATGAAATCCACGCGGCCGAATCGCTGGGCCTGCGCTATGTGCGCATTCCGGTGGCCGGCGCCGACGGCCTGGATGCAGCCAACATCCGTGCCGCGCACCAGGCCCTGCAGCAGAGCCAGGGGCCGGTGCTGCTGCACTGCGCCTCCGGCAACCGCGCCGGTGCCGTGCTCGGCCTGATCAATGCACGCTACGAACACGCAAGCCCGGAACAGGCCCTGCAGCTCGGCCAGCGTGCCGGCCTGAAGTCGCTGGAAGCCGCCACCCGCCAGCGCCTGGCCACGCCGGTCACCTCGCCCTGAACCCTCCGCACCAAGGACTCTGCCCACCATGACCCGCTGGTGGTCGCGCCTGCGACCGGACAACTTCACCCTCGCCCTGCTGTGCACCGTCGGCCTGGCCTCGCTGCTGCCGATGAAGGGCGCCGCCGCCATCGTGCTCGACGATGTCACCACCGTCGCCATCGCCGCGCTGTTCTTCCTGCATGGCGCGCGCCTGCCGCGCGAGTCGATCATCGGCGGCATGCTGCACTGGCGGCTGCACCTGACCATCCTGGCCTGCACCTTCATCCTGTTCCCGCTGCTGGGGCTGATGTTCAAGCCACTGTCGGGCTGGCTGCTGACCCCGGAGCTGTACCTGGGGGTGCTGTTCCTGTGCACCCTGCCCTCCACCGTGCAGTCGTCCATCGCGTTCACCTCGATGGCACGCGGCAACGTGCCTGCGGCGGTATGCAGCGCGTCGCTGTCGAGCATCCTCGGTGTGTTCCTGACGCCGCTGCTGCTGACCGCGCTGGCCGGTACCTCCGGCGGCGTGCACGACCCGCTGCACGCGATCGGCGGCATCATGCTGCAGCTGCTGGTGCCGTTCGTGGCCGGCCACCTGCTGCGGCCGTGGATTGCCGGCTGGGTGGAGAAGCAGCGCGCGCTGCTGCGCTACACCGACCAGGCCACCATCCTGCTGGTGGTGTACTCCGCGTTCGGCGAAGCGGTGACCGAAGGGCTGTGGAGCAAGACACCGCTGCTGTCGCTGCTGGCCGTGGCGGTGGTCGCCGCCGTGCTGCTAGGCATCGCCATGCCGCTGATCACCTTCATCGCCCGCCGCCTGCGCTTCAACCGCGAGGACGAGATCGCCATCGTGTTCTGTGGCTCGAAGAAGAGCCTGGCCACCGGCGTGCCGATTGCCAAGGTGCTGTTCGCCGGTGGAAGCCTCGGCGCGATCGTGCTGCCGGTGATGATCTACCACCAGATCCAGCTGATCGTCTGCGGCGTGATCGCGCAGCGGTATGCGAAGCGCGCGCCCTGATTGGGCGCGCGGGCTTTTGTAGAGAGCCCATCCACGCGCGGCGTGGATCTACCAAACCGCGGATGGCGTGAACCCGCAGTAGATCCACGCCATGCATGGATGACGCATACGCCGCCGCTAATCCACGATGGCCGCGGCGATGTCGTGCAGCACTCGGGCGTTGCGCTCCACGTCGCTGCCCAGCTCGCCCGTGGCGGTCAGACTGTAGGTCTTGCTGTCTCCCGTCCAGGCAAGCTCAACCCGAGTACGGCCGACACTATCCACAACCTTCCCGAGGTGAGCGGGCTTGCCGTCCACCACGGTGTTCTGCGCCTCCGCGATGACCTCGATCTGCATGCCCGCAGCGAGGAAGTTGTTCTCGCTGAACTCCACGATGCCGACACCCTCCAGCCGGTAGAAACGGCTCAAGCCCGAGGACTTTCCACCCTCCAACGCACCACTGGGCTCCATGCCAATCATCTCGGCTGCGCCCAGCAGGCTGCTTTCCAGCCTGCTGGGTGGCTGCGGCAGGCGCTGGCGCAGTTCTGGAGTTGAGCGGTGAGTCCGCGGCACGGCAGCCAGCATTTCGGCCTGCGTTGGGATGCTCCCTGCTGCAACCCGCACGACACCGTTGGATCGTTCGATGTCATCGCGAAGCTGCCGCTTCACTTCTCGGGGGGCATCAAGGTCTGCCAGTTTCACCATCTGGTAGCTGCCCACGCTGGCGGACGATCTTCCCATTGCCGAGGCCTCCTGCATTGCAGCCTGCATGGCGCGTTGGTGTAGCCAGCTCCCTACCGCATCGGGAGCAGGTTCATTCTGGGATGCTTGAGCTGACATCGACGTGGCCAGCGAGAATGCGATAAAGCAAAGACTCTTCATGATGCTCACCACTCCGAAAGTTGGCAATCGACCGCACTCGTGGATTGCGTAAATACGCGTCCGCCCAGCACCCATGTGTGATATCCGTGAACAACCATTCGTTCTGGATCACTGCCATCGCCTGCGTAAAATCGCCAGGAGTACAGTCCATTGTTAGCACCGAAAGCATGCTTCGGCTCAATGTTCCCGAGGGGAACGTGCCTGGTTACGGCCGACCCCTGAAAATTGCGAAACTGGGGCCGTTCATAGGGGATTCGTTGATGAATCCAATGCAGTTGGCCCGACTCAGTGCTTTTACTTCTGCTGCCGCATTGCCAGCCAGGCAGGTAAGCGCGGCACACAGAACGATGGGCAGAGAAACATGACATCTCATTGATTGCTCCACAGAATTGCGAGTCATCCCGCAATACCTGTGTATCTACTGTTGATGATCCGGTCTGGTGGAACAGTCGGTATCTGTGACGCCTTGCGTGCAGGAAGCTGACAGCGCGGCAAAACCCTACAGCGCGACGGCTTGGTCGATGGGCGCAGTTGCAGCCATCCCGGGCGAAACCCGACACTGGCTGCGCCGGGTTCCGTGAGAGCCCATCCACGCATGGCGTGGCTCTACTCCCACCGATGGCGTGAACCACCAGTAGATCCACGCCATGCGTGGATGGGTTGCCTGCCGTTACGGGCCCACCAGCGTACCGACGCTCAACTCCGGCATCCACACCCACAGGTCGTACGGCCGTTTCGCATCGGCATCGACCCGCGGCGCCGTGGCCACCTGCTCTGGAAGTGACCGCGCCACGCAGCGGCCCGCGCATCCCCACGCCTGACCACGCTGCGCGCCCAACCGTACGCTGTAGATATCCAGGTCCCGCAGCTGCGACGCCATCGGGTGCATCTGCATTTCCGGCGGCATACCTTGCGGGCGCTGCAGCATCGCGTGCACGTTGCCGGTCAGCACCAGCATGCGTGCGCCAGCCGGCAGTCGCCGGTACAGCCGCCGCAGCTCGGCCGCCATGCGGTCATCGCGTGCCTGGTTGCCGCCATCGCTGTTGTCGACGTCATAGCCGACCACATCGATGGCACGACCCTGTGCCTTCAGCGCACGCAGGTCTTCGATCATCGCCAGCATGTCGCGGCTGCGACGGCCGTCATGCTGGTCATCGCGCACGGTCCAGAACGCGCGGCCATGCAGGTGCTGGCGCGCCGCGGCCCCGCCATCGGATTCCAGATAGTCGTGCAGCGCAGGGTTCTCTGCACGCGGCAGTTCCAGGGCCAGCACGACAGGGCCGTTACGGCTGTAGTCGTCCACCAGCTGGCGTACCAGCAGCGGTGTCTCGCGGGTACCGTGAAATTCACCCAGCACCAGCAGGCGATGCTCACCGGCGTGCTGGCGGATCTGCACGGCGGTGTCGTCGGCATGCGCATTGAGGGCCATGCCGAGCGCCAGCAGCAGCGCGCTGGTCCAGCGGAAGATCGAATGCATCCCTGCGCCTTCCTTTCCTTGAGGTCAGGAACAGCAATGGCGACACAGCAACCGCGGTTCAAGTAGATCCACGCCATGCGTGGATGCGCCCACCATCAGACCGGGTCAGAGCCCCGACGGGGATCCGCCCCCGAGTCGAGCATGGCTCGACTCTACAACCAGGGCAGGATCCAGTGGTCCACCAGCAGGAAGGCGAACAGCGCCATCAGGTAGACGATGGAGTAATAGAACATCTTCATCGAGAACAGTTCGTCCGGCGGGTCCAGCATGCGCCAGGCGTACCAGAGGAACACGGCGTTGAGCACGATCGCGCCGCCCAGGTAGAACGCACCGCTCATGCCCACCAGGTACGGCAGCAGGCAGACCAGCGCCAGCACCACCGAATACACCATGATCTGCTTGCGGGTGTGCACCACGCCGTGGGTCACCGGCAGCATGGGGATCTCCGCCTTTGCGTAGTCCTCGCGGCGGAAGATCGCCAGCGCCCAGAAGTGCGGCGGCGTCCAGATGAAGATGATCAGCACCAGCAGCGACGAGTACGCCCAGTCCGACGAACCCTGCATGCCGGTCACCGCGGCCCAGCCCAGCATCGGCGGCATCGCGCCGGCCAGGCCACCGATGACGATGTTCTGCGAGGTCGCACGCTTCAGGTACACGGTGTAGATGACCGCGTAACCGATCAGCGAGGCGAAGGTCAGCACTGCGGTGATCAGGTTCACCCACAGCACCAGGATGACCATCGACAGCACGATCAGCACGCCGGCGAACACCAGCACCTGCCACGGCTTGACCTTGCCCACCACCAGCGGACGCCACGAGGTGCGGGCCATCTGCGCATCGATGTGCGCATCCAGCAGCTGGTTGATCGCCGCGGCCGCCGAAGCGGCCAGCCAGATGCCCAGGAAGCCGAGCACGCCTGCGCGCACCTGCTCCCAGCTGGGCACGCCGGGGATGGCCAGGACCATGCCGACCAGGGCGGTGAAGACAATGAGGGCAACGACCTTGGGCTTGGTCAGGTCCCAGTACTGGCGGTAATTGGAAAACATGGAATCAGTCCGGGGCACGCAGGCGGGCCAGCAGGCTGACCAGCACGAACAACAGGGCAACGGCCACGCCGTTGTGGGCCACCGCCACTTCCAGCGGCAGCGCCAGCTTCACATTGAGGATGCCGAGGGTGACCTGCAGCACCAGCAGCGCGATCAACGCGCTGGCCCAGCCACGCATGCTCGGCAACCGGAACAGGCGTACGCCCAGCCACAGCAGGTAGACGGCCACCACCACCGCAAACATGCGGTGCGCCATCTGGATGGCGATACGTGAAGCGCCATCCAGCACGCCGCCTTCGTAATCCACGCCGATGCCGCGCCACAGGGTGAAGCCTTCGACGAAGTTGTGCTGCGGCCACCACTGGTTGGCGCAGCGCGGGAAGTTGTCCAACGAGGCGCTGCCACCGCCGCAGGCCAGCGCCGCGTAATTGGCGCTGACCCAGCCCCCCAGCGCGATCTGGGTGACCAGCACCGCTACGCCGATGCGCAGCAGCCACTTCAGCTTCGGCGCCTCGGCCAGGGTGATCGGCATGTGCGTCGCGCGCCAGGCCATCCACACCAGCAGGCCGAACATCAGCATGCCACCGAGCAGATGGCCCATCACTACGATGGGTTTGAGCAGCAGGGTCACCGTCCACATGCCCAGCAAGGCCTGGAAGATCACCACCGCCAGGGTCAGCAATGCAGCGCGCGCCAGGTCGATGTTGCTCCAGCGCAGCGCGGCGATCAGCAGGATCGCCTCACCGATCAACGCCAGCACGCTGGCCGTGCCATGCCAGCCCATCATGTACAGCGGTATGCCGGCGGCCACCAGCACGCAGGCGGTCACCACCGCCGTGCTTCCGAATCGCCGCTTGCGCGTGGCCAACAGGGCCAGGGTCAGGATCTCGATGCCCAGCGCGCCAGCCAGGAAGCGGTGCACCTGCTCACGCCAGGCCTTGTGGGTCTCCAGCGGGCGGATCTCCGCCGCCGGGTGGCCGATGGTCTCTTCCACGTGCTGCGGCCAGGTGGCCTGGCCATAGCAGGTCGGCCAGTCCGGGCAGCTCAGGCCGGCATCGGACAGGCGCACGAACGCGCCGAACATGATCGTGCTCGCGGTCATGATCATGGCGAACCACGCCAGGCGGTGGAAATTGCGGTGCAGCGCCGGACGCGCGGAAAGGCTCATCAAACGGGACTCACTTCAGTTTCAGCAACGTGGCCATGTCCTTGCGCAGGCCACCCAGGTCGGTGCCCGGGGCATGACGCATGATCACGAAGCCGTTCGGATCGATCACGTAGACCGGCAGGCCAGCCGGATCGTCGACGCCGGGCAGGGCCGCGCGCAGTGCTGGCGACGGAGCCAGCGGCCGCAGCGCGGGCAGCGAGGCGATCGACGCCGGTGGCGTTCCCAGCCACAGGATTTCGACATTATCGGCGTTATGGCCGAACAGCTGCCACACCTTGCCCAGTCCCTGCGACAAAGTGACGCACTGCGCGTCGCAGGCACCGGCCGGCGCCACCAGCAGACGCCAGGTACGGGCCTCGGGGTTCCAGGCGTAGGGCTGGCCGCTGGCCAGGGTCGGCGCCTGCTGGCGCAGGTCCACCGGCGGCTTCAGCAGCTGGCCGGCATTGCGGTGCCCGGTCGGTTGCCAGCCGGAGAAGCGCAGCACGGCGGCCAGTGCCATCGCCCCGAAGAACACGGCAAACAGCAGCACCAGGGTCCGGCGGCCGGAGCCGCGCGCCTGCGGGGACGTAGCAGTGTTCATGCGGGGCATTTTCTCATGGTTGGGTAAGGGATGCCGGTAGTGCCCGGCGCTGGCCCGCCCCCCAGAAACCCAGGGCTTTCCGGCCAGCCGCCCGCCCAAACCGGCGCGGGGGGGCCACCGGCCCCCAGACAGTAACCGCCCCCC
>NZ_JBDJKU010000044.1:0-38893 GCF_039673015.1 Stenotrophomonas sp. TWI1409 | reverse complement strand
ACACCCCATTGCCCGGCCTCCCCCCCTCCGCCCGCCCCGCGCCGGCCGCCCCCGGCATGTGGCCGGGTTTGTGCCGCCCGCTGGCCGGCATCCCCACACCCTACCGGGCAGCCCTGCCCCGTACGCGTTAGACTGGCGATCTTTCTGCCTTTCTTTTCGCCGACTCATGTCCGAGCACACCCCCGCCAGCCCCGAGACCCCCGCCGACAGCCACGAAAAGCGCGATTTCATCCGCCAGATCGTGCGCGAGGACCTGGCCAGCGGAAAGCACCAGGCGATCAAGACCCGTTTCCCGCCGGAACCGAACGGCTACCTGCACATCGGCCATGCCAAGTCGATCTGCCTGAACTTCGGCATCGCCGGCGAGTTCAGCGGCGTCTGCAACCTGCGCTTCGACGACACCAACCCGGCCAAGGAAGACCCGGAATACGTGGCCGCAATCCAGGACGACGTGCGCTGGCTGGGCTTCAGCTGGAACGAGCTGCGCCACGCCTCGGACTACTTCCAGACCTATTACCTGGCCGCCGAGAAGCTGATCGAACAGGGCAAGGCCTATGTCTGCGACCTGTCGGCCGAGGAAGTGCGCGCCTACCGTGGCACGTTGACCGAACCGGGCCGCCCGTCGCCGTGGCGCGACCGCAGCGTCGAGGAGAACCTCGACCTGTTCCGCCGCATGCGTGCCGGTGAGTTCCCGGATGGCGCGCGCACCCTGCGAGCGAAGATCGACATGGCCAGCGGCAACATCAACCTGCGCGATCCGGCCCTGTACCGCATCAAGCACGTCGAGCACCAGAACACCGGCAATGCGTGGCCGATCTACCCGATGTACGACTTCGCCCATGCGCTGGGTGATTCGATCGAAGGCATCACCCACTCGCTGTGCACGCTGGAATTCGAAGACCACCGCCCGCTGTACGACTGGTGCGTGGACAACGTCGATTTCGCGCACGACGACGCGCTGACCCAGCCGCTGGTCGATGCCGGCCTGCCGCGCGAAGCCGCCAAACCGCGCCAGATCGAGTTCTCGCGCCTGAACATCAACTACACGGTGATGAGCAAGCGCAAGCTGATGGCGCTGGTCACCGAGCAGCTGGTGGACGGCTGGGAAGACCCGCGCATGCCGACCCTGCAGGGCCTGCGCCGCCGTGGTTACACCCCCGCCGCGATGCGCCTGTTCGCCGAGCGCGTGGGCATCAGCAAGCAGAATTCGCTGATCGACTTCAGCGTGCTGGAAGGCGCGCTGCGCGAAGACCTGGACAGTGCAGCGCCGCGCCGCATGGCGGTGGTCGACCCGGTCAAGCTGGTGCTGACCAACCTGCCGGAAGGCCATGAAGAGCAGCTGACCTTCAGCAACCACCCGAAGGACGAGAGCTTCGGCAGCCGCGAAGTGCCGTTCGCACACGAAGTGTGGATCGACCGCGAGGACTTCGCCGAAGTGCCGCCGAAGGGTTGGAAGCGCCTGGTGCCGGGTGGCGAAGTGCGCCTGCGGGGCGCCGGTATCATCCGCTGCGACGAAGTGATCAAGGACGCCGACGGCACCATCACCGAGCTGCGCGGCTGGCTGGATCCGGAATCGCGTCCGGGCATGGAAGGCGCCAACCGCAAGGTCAAGGGCACCATCCACTGGGTCAGCGCCGTGCATGGCGTGCCGGCCGAGATCCGCCTGTACGACCGCCTGTTCTCGGTGCCGAACCCGGACGACGAATCGGAAGGCAAGACCTACCGTGATTACCTCAACCCGGAATCGCGCCGCACCGTCACCGGCTATGTCGAGCCGGCCGCGGCCAGCGCCGCGCCGGAGCAGTCGTTCCAGTTCGAGCGTACCGGCTACTTCGTCGCCGACCGCCGCGACCACACCGAGGCCAGGCCGGTGTTCAACCGCAGCGTGACTCTGCGCGACACCTGGTCGGCCTGAGGACCTGCGCGGGCGCCGGGAAGGCGCCCGCACGAATCCGACGATGATCACCGCCCTCTCCGTCCTGCTCTGGTTCATCTCGCAGCATCCGCTGCTGACGTTCTTTTCGGCGATGGTGCTGGCCGGGCTGGTCTCGTGGTGGCGGCGTTTTCCGGGCTACGCCATCGTGGTGTTCCCGCTGGCGATGCTCAACATCTTCCTCGGCCACTTCCTCAACGCCGCCTTCCTCAACGTGGTGGGCGAGCCTGGTGAAGCGGTGATCGTGAAGTCCGAGCGCACCAGTTCGACGATGAACGAGCAGTACATCTGGCGCTACGAAGGGGTGCTGCGCACCGCCGAGGGCCGCGACGTGGAGGTGGTGTTCCACACCAACACCGCCTCGCTGTGGCCGCTGGAGAACGCGATCCGCATCCCGGCGCCCGACCAGCCGTTCGTGGTCAAGTACACGCCGGGTTTCCCGCGCAACTTCGTCATCCTCACCAATGAATCGCCGCACGGCATCGCCCAGGCCCGGGCCAGCGCGCGCGAGCGGGTGGAAGTGGCGGCGCGCAAGCTGCACTTCAGCCCGGGCAATGCCGATTTCCGCGCGGACTATCGCCGCGAACTGGAAACGTGGCTGCGCGACCACGGCAACGATCCGCAGCAGCAGTCCGACGCGCAGCGATATCGCGCCGAACTTGACGCGCTCGACCGCTAGATCCCCAGGCCTTGCCTGGATGTTCCACCCCATCCATCCACAGGCCTGACATGACCACGACCTCCACCGCCCTCCTCCCGCTGCTGCAGCAGGTCCTGCAGGAGGCCGGCATCGCCAGCCACGTCGACGGCGACGCGCTGCTGCTGGACAGCGGCCTGCGCCTGACCCCGCATGCGATGGCCGCGCACGCGCGCGACAACGGCGGCTGGCAGACATCTACCGTCATCGAGAGCCAGCATCCGCTGCTGTTCGCCGATGGCCTGTTCGAGTACCAGCACGCCAACGGTGCCGATGAGCAGGCATCGCTGCTGTCTGGCTTCCAGACCTGGGTGCGGGTGGACCTGGCGACGCTGCAGACCGCGATCGGCGCCGAAGACGCGCAGGGCCTGCCGATGATGGGCCTGACCTATCCGGCCGGTGACGATGGCGAGGAACACGAGCGCACCGTGGTACTGGGGCCGCTGGCGCACTACCGCGCACAGGAGGTGGATGCCTCCACCTGCAGCGAGGACGACCACGGTTCCTGCCCCTGCTGCCTGTTCACCCGCAGCATGGAGGCCTTCGATGAGCTGCTGAAAGCCCGCCAGTTCCTCGCCATCCGCCTGTTCGCCTCGCGCGATGCCGACGGCCTGTGCGAGGCCGATTGCCGGGTCAACGGCCACGACTTCGCCGCCGCCCTGCCCCTGCTACGCGCCTACGCGGCCAGCTGGCCGCAGGCCGGGCTGGAATTCCGCAAGCAGTACGTGGTGATCCGCACCGGCTCGCCGGGCTGACCCACGCCCACACCCGGTACAGGCCCGTGCGGCTACACTGCGCGCCGGTTCCCCAAGCAACCGCACTTTTTCCCATCCCACACGAGGCACCCCCGCGATGCTGTACGCGCAAGTCCACCTGACCCTTCCCGCCTGGATCCACGACCAGATCGACCTGGATCGTCGATATCCGGGCGATGAGGCCAAGGTCGCGCTGGCGATCGAGCTGTCGCGGCTGAACGTCGAGCACGCCAGTGGCGGCCCGTTCGGCGCCGTGGTGTTCGGCCCGGATGACAAGGTGATCGCCGCCGGCGTGAACCGGGTGATGCCGCACGCGACCTCGCTGGCGCATGCCGAGAACATGGCCTACATGCTGGCCCAGCAGCGCCTGCAGACCCCGCGCCTGAACGCGGTGCTGTCGCCGGTCACCCTGGCCACCAGCTCGCAGCCGTGCTGCCAGTGCTACGGCGCCACGGTGTGGGCCGGCATCGACCGCCTGCTGATCGGTGCCAACTCGGCCGACGTCGAGGAACTGACCCCGTTCGACGAAGGCCCGCTGCCGGCCGACTGGGTGGGCGAACTCAACAAGCGCGGCATCGAAGTGGTGCAGGGCCTGAACCGCGACGCCGCACGCAGCGTGCTGCGCGCCTATGGGGAAAGCGATGGCGCCCGTTACTGAGGCCGGCATCGGCCTGCTGTGCCTGTGCCGGCAGGGCTTCGAGCCCGAGCTGGCCGGCGAACTGCAGTTCCGCGCCGGTGAAGCCGGTTTCGCCGGTTATGCGCGCACCCAGCGCAATGATGGCTATGTGCTTTTCATGTGCGACGAAGCTGCGGCACTGGCGCCACGGCTGCGCTGGCGCGAACTGATCTTCGCGCGGCAGAAGCTGGTGGTGCTGGCCGAGCTGCCGCAGCTGGACCCAGCCGACCGCATCACCCCGATGCTGGAGGTGCTGGCCGATGCGCCGCGCTTCGGCGACCTGTGGGTGGAGCATCCCGATTCGGACGCCGGCAAGCCGCTGTCCGGGCTGGCCCGTGCCTTCGGCAATGCGCTGCGCCCGGCGCTGCGCAAGGCCGGCAAGCTCACCGACAAGCCGAACGACCGCCTGCCGCGCCTGCACGTGGTGTTCGTCGACGGCACCCACGCCTTCGTCTGCGTGGCCGACCCGGCCGACAGCGCGCCGTGGGCACTGGGCATCCCGCGATTGAAGTTGCTGCCCGAAGCGCCGTCGCGTTCGGCGCTGAAGCTGGACGAAGCACTGCTGACCCTGTTGACCCCGGAAGAGCGCGAGGCGCTGGCCAGGCCCGGCATGCGCGCGGCCGACCTGGGTGCCGCACCCGGCGGCTGGACCTGGGTGCTGACCCGCCAGCACATGCACGTGCTGAGCATCGACAACGGCCCACTGCGCCAGCACGTGCTGGACACCGGCCTGGTCGAGCACCTGCGCGCCGATGGCTTCCACTGGCACCCGGAACAGCCGCTGGACTGGATGGTCTGCGACATGGTCGAGCAGCCGCGGCGCGTGGCCGAACGCATGGCCACCTGGTTCCGCGAAGGCTGGTGCAGGCACGCGATCTTCAACCTGAAACTGCCGATGAAGAAGCGCTGGGACGAAACCCGCTTGTGCCTGGACCTGTTCCAGGAGCAGGCCGGCAAGCCGCTGGTGGTCCGCGCCAAGCAGCTCTATCACGACCGTGAGGAGATCACGGTACTGGCCTCGCCGCTGCGCTGAGGAACATGCCCGCCGGGCATGGCCCGGCGCTACCGAGGAAGGGAACCATGCGATACCACCCGCTCGCCATGCTGATCACCGTGCTGGCAGCCGCACCGGCCATTGCCCAGCAGCTGCCGCACACCCCTGCACAGAGCCAGCCACTGGGCCCGACCGGCGGCGCGATCCGCCAGCAACCGCTGGATGCCGGCCGGGTCAGCGGCAGCGTCGAGATTGCACGGCCAGCCGGCGAGGCACAGGTGACCGTGCGTTCGCTGGAACCGAGCAGCGTGGTCGGCCAGTACCGCATCCACTTCGCTGCGCTGGATGTGAACAGCGATGGTTTCATCAGTCGCGAAGAAGCGCAGGCGAATCCGGCGCTGGCCGATGAGTTCAATGCGTTGGACGTGAAGCGTCGCGGCAAGCTGGATCGTGCCGACCTGGCTGGTTGGCTGGTTGATTGATCCACCGGCGCGATCTTCATCCACGCATGGCGTGGATCTACTGGATCAACGGCGGTAGCGGAGCCCGCTTCTGGTAGGTGCCAACCTTGGTTGGCACATCCATCAGGCATCCTGGGCCCAGATGAGGCGAGGGTATTTCCAGCCTTGTGCCAACCAAGGTTGGCACCTACCAGAGCGGCGTTGGCACCTGCCAGAGCGACCTGTATTCCGGTCAGACCCCGGCGGCGCGCTTCCAGAACGCCTGCACCAGCGGCGGCCACTTGCCGACACAGCCCAGCGCGCGGCCGCGGGCCAGGGTCAGGTGCATTTCGTCGTTGGAGAACAGGCGGTTGATCGCATCGAAACTGTAGGCGGCGATGTGGTTGTCGCTGCGCCGTTCGCGTGCCCAGCGCTGCAGGCGCTGCGGCGACAGCCGCGGCTGGCCGCGGCGTTCGGCCGACGGCGCCAGCCACTGCTGCAGGGCGGCGACATCGCGCAGGCCCAGGTTCACGCCTTGCCCGGCCAGCGGATGCACCACATGCGCAGCATCACCCAGCGCCAGCACGCGGCCAGCCACGTAGTGACGGGCCAGCTGGCGACGCAGCGGGAAGGCCGCACGCGGTGACGCCAATCGCAGTTCGCCCAGGCGCGCAGCGAAGGCACGGGTCAGTTCGCGGTTGAAGGCGTCCTCGTCCAGGGCCAGCACGCGAGCCGCTTCATCCTCGGGCAGGGTCCAGACGATCGAACTGCGACGCTCGGCCACCGGCAGCAGCGCCAGCGGCCCGGTCGGCAGGAAGCGCTGCCATGCGGTGGCCTGGTTGGGAAGATCGCTGTCCACATAGGCCACCACGCCACGCTGGTGGTAGTCATGCTTTTCAACCTCGATCCCGGCCAGCTGGCGCAAGGTCGACTCGGCACCATCGGCCGCCACTGCCAGCGCCGCTTCCAGGCGACGACCGTCGTCCAGGCGCAGGCGCACGCCGTCATCATCCTGTTCCAGCGCCTCCACCCGTGCCGGGCAGTGCAGCTGCACGCCCGCCGCCGGCAGCGCCGCCCACAGGCGATCCTGCAGCAGGCCGTTCTCGACGATGTAGCCCAGCTCACGACGGCCGAAGCGATCGGCGTCGAACAACAGATCCTCGCCACCGGCCGCATCCCACACCTGCATGCGCCGGTAAGGCCAGGCGCGGGCCTGCGCGATCGCCGGCCACACACCCAGGCGGTTCAACAGCTGCACGTTGTCGGCGGCGAAGGCGAACACCCGCAGGTCCGGCTGTGCGGCCTGCCACGGTGCCGGTTCGCGGCCTTCCACCAGCGCAACCGACAGGCCGGCATCGGCCAGCGCCAGCGCACACGCGGCACCGACCACGCCACCACCAACGATGGCCACATCAAGACGCGTGCGCCGGCTCATGCGGCTTCTCCGCGGCACAGGCGCGGCACGTCACCACGGAAGCCCATCGCACCACCGACCAGCATCGACTGCACCGACGCGCGCTGTGCGGCCACCAGGCCGAGGCTGCGCAGCGGCCGCATCAGCGGTGCCGGGTTGCTGGTCAATCGTGCCAGCCCACCGGAGAACGCCACCGTCTGCCGGCGATCTTCCTCGCGGCGCGCGACGTAGGCCTTCAGCAATGCATCACTGCCGGCATCCTCATGCGCATCCTCCAGCAGTTCGGCCAGGGTCAGCGCATCGCGAAGGCCCAGGTTGAAGCCCTGTGCGCCCAGCGGATGGATGGTCTGCGCGGCATTGCCGAGCAGCACCGTGCGCTCACCAGCCAGCGCGCGCGCCAGCACCTGGATGAGCGGGTAGGCACTGCGCGGGCCGGATTCAAGCAGGCGGCCGGCACGCCAGCCGATCGCGTTCTGCAGGCGTTGCAGCCAGGCCGCATCGTCCAACGCCATCACCGCATCGACCTGGTCGCGCGCTACGCCGTGCACGGTTCCGAAGTGACGATCGCCACGCGGCAGCAGGGCGGTTGGGCCGGTATCGGTGAAGCGTTCCCAGGCGGTGCCATCCGGCGCGCGCTGGCTGCGCACGCGGGCCACGAACAGGGTCTGCTGGAAATCATGGCGGTCGACTTCGATGCCCAGCGCGCCACGCACGCCGCTGGTGGTGCCATCGGCCCCCACCACCAACCGTGCCAGCAGCACGCGTTCGCCAGCCTCGTCAGCCACCCGTACCTGGCGGTAACCATCGACCACCTCACCCAGCCCCAGGAACCGCATCGGCCGGTAACGGCGCAGGCGCGGCAGTTCCTGCAGGCGCGCTTCCAGCGCCTGGCCGAAATCGCGCGCGACCACCACCTGGCCGAACCACGGCCGGTCGTAATCGGCCGCTTCGAGCTGCACACGGCCGAAATCGCCGGCACGACTGACATGGATGCGCCGGATCGGGCCCGGTGCCATCGCCAGCTTCTGCATCACCCCCAGCGCGGTCAGCGCATTGACGGTGGCAGCGGCGAAACTGAGATTGCGCTGGTCGAACACCGCAGGCAGCTCGCCGGCCGGGCTGGCCTCAAGCAGGCCCACGTCGCGGCCCAGGCGGTCCAGGGCAATGGCCAGGCTGGCACCCACCAGGCCACCACCGACAATCAGCACGTCATGTCGTTCACTCATGTGTTCATGATACGCGCTCGCCCCGACTGTACGCCGAACGGGCGGCACCTGCGCCAACCTGCGCGGCGGGCTAGAATGAAACCTGAATCCGCTCCGGGCCCCCACCATGTCCGATACCGCCAACCGCGCCTTCGTCCTGTCCGTACTCGTACTGCTGCTGGCGGCGACCCGGGTCAATCACTTCGCGGCCATTCCGGATGCCTCCTGGGCCGTGTTCTTCATCGGTGGCTTCTACCTGGCGCGCTGGACGCGCTGGGCGTTCCCGCTGCTGATGGTGTTCGCGGTGCTGGTGGACTGGATCGTGATCCGCAGCAGCGGTCTGGATTTCTGGCAGCACTACTGCGTGTCGCCGGGCTACTGGCTGCTGCTGCCTGCCTACTTCTCTTTGTGGGCCGGCGGCATGCTGCTGGGCCGCAACTACCAGAGCGCGCGCTGGCCGGTACTGGCCAAGGGCGCACTGCTGCTGGTCGCTTCGGTGGCGGTCTGCCACCTGCTGGCACAGGGCGGTTTCTACTGGAGCAGCCGCAACGTGGCCGAGCCGACCCTGGCCGGCTGGGCACAGAACTACGCGCAGTGGTTCGGGCCCTACCTGCGCACCACGGCGATCTATGTGGCGCTGGCCGCCGCCCTGCAGCTGGCCGTGGAGCAGGTGCTGAAGCTCCAGCAGGCCCGCCGCGACATCCGCCACTGAGCCGCGCCATGGGTCATCGCCTCTCGCGCATCTACACCCGCACCGGCGACGACGGCAGTACCGGCCTTGGCGACGGCCAGCGCGTAGCCAAGGATGACGCCCGCGTGGCGTCCTACGGCACCGTCGACGAGGCCAATGCCGCGCTCGGCCTGCTGCTGGCCGCGCCCCTGCCCGAGGATGTGCGCGCGCTGGTGGTGCATCTGCAGCACCAGTTGTTCGACCTGGGCGCCGAGCTGTGCATTCCCGGCCATGCCGCGATCCACGCCGCCGACGTCTCGGCCCTGGAACAGCAGCTGGACCATTACAACGCCGACCTGCCGATGCTGAAGGAATTCATCCTGCCGGCCGGCGGCGAAGCCGCCGCGCGCTGCCATCTGGCCCGCACCATCGTCCGCCGCGCCGAGCGCGAGACGGTCACCCTGGCCCGCCACGAGGCTGTGCGCAGCGAAGCGCTGCAGTACCTCAACCGGCTGTCGGACCTGCTGTTCGTGCTGGCCCGGGTGCTGGCCCGTGCCGATGGCCACGGCGAAGCGCTGTGGCAGCCACAGCAGCGCCAGCGCTGAGTCGGCACGATGCTGGTCTATACCCACCCGTCCTGCCTGCTGCATGACCCCGGCCCCGGCCACCCGGAGTGCCCGCAGCGCCTGCAGTACGTACTCGACGCACTGCACGCCGCCTTCCCTGATCAGCTGGACTGGCGCGAGGCGCCGCCGGCCAAGTTCGGCGAACTGACCCGGGTCCACGACAGCGCCCTGCTCGACTTCGTGCTGCAGCCGCAGACCGCGCCGCTGCGCCAGCTGGACATGGACACCTGGACCTCGCCCGGCTCGGCCAGCGCCGCCGTGCACGCCGCCGGTGCCGGCGTGGCCGCGGTCGATGCGGTGATGCTGGGCGAGGACCCGCTGGCCTTCTGCGCGGTACGCCCGCCGGGCCACCACGCCACCAGCAGCACGGCGATGGGCTTCTGCCTGCTGAACAACATCGCCATCGCTGCCGCCTATGCCCGTGACCGCCATGGCCTGGAGCGGATCGCGGTGGTCGATTTCGACGTCCACCACGGCAATGGCACCCAGGACATCTTCCAGCACGATGCCCGGGTCTCCTACTACAGCACCCACCAGGCCGGGCTGTTCCCCAATTCCGGCCTGCGCCGCGACCGCGGTGCCGGCAACCTGATGAACATCCTGTTGCCACCGGGCAGCGGCGGCTTCCGCTTCCGCAACGTCTGGGCCGACGAGATGCTGCCAGCCATCGACGACTTCCGTCCGCAGCTGCTGCTGATCTCCGCCGGCTTCGACGCCCACCTGCGCGACCCGCAGGCCGATCTGATGCTGGAGACCGACGATTTCGCCTGGATCACCCGTGAACTGCATGCGCTGGCACGCCGTCACGCCGCCGGCCGGGTGGTCTCGATGCTGGAGGGAGGCTACGACCTGCAGGCCCTGGCCGAGTGCAGCGTGGCCCATGTCCAGGCCCTGATCACACCCTCTGCGGGTGCCTCCGCCGGATGAACCCGAACCGGCAGGCTCCGGCGCCCTTCATTGCCCCTATGCAAGGGATGGGGCAAGCTACCGTCCGTTTTCGCCCGAATCCGAACCGCGTGCGCCGAGCCCTCCGCCTGCTTCCCCTGCCTCTGAGCATCGCCATCAGCCTGCCGGCGATGGCCGATGATAAGCCGCTCAACTGGGGCCTGTGCCCGGCCACCGACGTCATTCCCGCGTTCACCGACGCCCCCACCCCGGTCCCGGCCCAGGACAAGGCTGCTGCCGCAGCCGCCCGCGAGAACCAGCCGACCGACATCGAAGGCGACCAGCTGCTGGGCACCACCACGGTGCCGCAGTACGAGGGCAACGTGGCGCTGCGCCGGGGTGACCAGTTCGTCGGTACCGACAAGCTCAGCTTCGACACCGAGACCGGCAACTACATCGCCGACGGCAATGTCCGCTACCAGGACGGGTCGATCCGGATGGTCGCCAAGCGCGCCGAAGGCAACCAGGAAAGCGACACCCACAAGATCTCCGACATCAAGTACCAGCTGGTGTCGCGCCGGGGCAACGGTGATGCCGAGTCGGTCGACCTGCAGGGCGCGGTCGGCCAGATGCACCGCTCCACCTACACCACCTGCGACCCGTCGCAGCCGGTATGGAAGCTGTCGGCGCCGCAGATCGAAGTGGACAACGACGAAGGCTTCGGCACGGCCCGCAACGCCGTGCTGCGCATCGGCAAGGTGCCGGTGCTGTGGGCGCCCTACTTCAAGTTCCCGATCGATGACCGTCGCAAGACCGGCCTGCTGTTCCCGCAGCTGGGCATGTCCGGCCGCAACGGTGTCGACTACGCGCAGCCGATCTACTTCAATCTGGCGCCGAACTACGACGACACCCTGACCCCGCGCTACATGAGCCGGCGCGGCCTGCTGCTCGACAATGAGTTCCGCTACCTCTACAACGGCGGCCGTGGCGAGGTGCTGACCAGCTACATGCCCAACGACAAGCTGCGCGACCGCGACCGCGGCCGTGTGATGTTCGACGGCTACCACAACGTGAACAGCCACTGGCAGGCCCGCGCCAACCTGGCCTGGGTGAGCGACGAACGCTATGTCGAGGACTTCGCCAACCGCCTGGTGGGGGTGACCGCCTCCAACCTGCAGAGCACCATCGGCCTGTACGGCACCGGCCAGAACTGGACGGCCGGCATCATGGCCGACCGCTGGCAGCTGACCGACTACACCCTCGACGAGCGCGCCCTGCCCTACAACCGCGAGCCACGCCTGTTCTTCAACTGGAACAAGCCGGTGCTGCCGTGGCTGGAAACCGGCATCTACACCGAAGCGGTGCGTTTCACCCACGACGACGTCAACTTCAAGTACGACGCCAGTGCCGGCACCGACCTGCAGTACACCCGCAACGGGCAGGTGCAGCGCATGTTCGGTGGCTCGCGCCTGGACGTGAAGCCCTACGTGTCGTTCCCGATCAGTGGCGCAGCCTGGTACGTAACCCCGACCCTGGCCTACCGCTACACCGCCTATGACCTGGATCGCGGCCTGGCCGACAGCGTCCGCCGTACCGTGCTCACCTCCCAGGGCATCGATCCGAACACCGCCACGCCCGAGCAGCTGCGCGGCAATACCTCGCCCAGCCGCAGCCTGCCGATCGGCAGCCTCGATGCCGGCCTGTTCTTCGACCGCGAGACCACCATCCGCGGCAAGTCGTTCCTGCACACCCTGGAGCCACGCCTGTTCTACCTGCGCACGCCCTACCGCAACCAGGACGAGCTGCCGATCTTCGACACCCGTGACTTCACCTTCAGCTGGGGCCAGCTGTTCCGCGACTCGCGCTATACCGGCGCCGACCGCCAGAACGATGCCAACCAGCTGACCCTGGCACTGGGCACCCGCTTCATCGACCAGACCACCGGCAAGGAACGCTTCTCGGCCGCGATCGGCCAGATCCAGTACTTCGACGAATCGCGGGTGAGCACCACGCCGGGCGGCGCGCCGGTGGAGAAGGGCAAGTCGGCGTGGATCGCCGACGGCAACTACATGATCAACGACCGCTGGACCCTGGGCGCCACCTACCAGTGGGACCCGAAGTACAAGCGCGAGGATCTGGCCAGCGTCCGCGCCCGTTATCTGATGCCCAACGATGGCGTGATCAACCTCAGCTACCGCTACCGCATCAATGCCGGCGCCCCGGCAACCGCCAACAAGCATGACCGGACCCTGCTGGAGCAGGCCGACCTGTCGTTCCTGTACCCGCTGAATGCGCGCTGGAGCCTGGTGGGCCGGTATTACTACTCACTGCAGGACAAGGAACCGCTGGAGATCATCGCCGGCGTGCAGTGGGACAGCTGCTGCCTGGCCGTGCGTGCAGTGGCCCGCCGCTACGTGCGCAACCGCGAAGGCGACATGAACAATTCCATCCAGCTGGAGTTCGTCCTCAAGGGCCTCAGCTCCATCGGCCAGGACACGGACCGTACGCTGCGCCGTGCTATCCTCGGCTACAACCGCGACGACCTCTATCTCGTGCCGCCCAGCAACACCGGGGCGACCCGGGATGACTACGATCCGAATCAGATCCCATGACCAAGCGCTTCCCCGTTCTTCTCGCCTCCCTGCTGGCGGTGTCCAGCGTGTCCGCCCCCCTGCAGGTGCTCGCGCAGGAGGCGCAGCCGTTGGACCGCATCGCCGCCGTCGTCGACGAGGACGTGATCCTGCAGAGCGAGCTCCAGCGTGCGATCGCCAACATCAAGGCGCAGTACGCCGGCCGTGAGAACCAGCTGCCGCCGGAAGACGTGCTCAGCCGCCAGGTGCTCGAGCGCCTGGTGCTGGTCAAGCTGCAGGTGGCCCGCGCCCAGGGCAGCGGCATCCGCGTCAGCGACCAGGAGCTGAACCAGGCGATGAATGCCATCGCCCAGCAGAACGGCTCGAACCTGGATGCACTGCGCCAGCGCCTGGCCCACGACGGCATCGACTTCAACGATTTCCGCGCTTCGGTGCGCGATGAAATCACCGTGCAGCGCCTGCGCCAGAGCTTCGCGCAGAGCCGCATCAGCGTCAGCGAGGGCGAAGTCGACGCCGCCCTGAAGCAGCAGGCCACGGTTGGCAACCAGTACCACCTGGCGCACATCCTGATCGCCCTGCCCGACGGCTCCAACGCCGACCAGATCGCCACCGGCCAGAAGAAGGCCGAAGGCGTGAAGGCCCTGCTGGACAAGGGTGAGCTGGACTTCAACGCCGCCGCCGTGCGTTATTCGGACAGCCCCAACGCGCTGGAAGGCGGCGACCTGGGCTGGCGCAGCCTGGACGAAATCCCGCAGGCCTTCGCGCAGATGATGGAAAAGATGAAGCCCGGCGAAGTGGTCGGCCCGATCCGCGGCCCCAGCGGCTTCCAGCTGCTGAAGCTGGTGGAAGTGCGTGATGCCAGCGCCGCCAGCGGTGGCGAGCACACGGTCACCGAGTACCACGGCCGCCACATCCTGGTGCGCGTGGACGATCACCAGACCGACGCTGCCGCCAAGGCCAAGATCGATACCCTGCGTGCCCGCATCGCCGGTGGCGCGGACTTCGAGACCGTGGCCAAGGAGTCCTCCGAGGACAACAACAGCAAGGGCCAGGGCGGCGATCTGGGCTGGTTCCCGGCCGACGCGTTCGGTCCGGCGTTCGGCCAGCAGGTGTCCGGCATCCAGGACGGTGGCGTCAGCCAGCCGTTCCGCACCGATGCCGGCTGGCACATCGTGCAGCGCGTGGGCACCCGCCAGACCGACGTGACCACTGACAACCAGCGTGCCCAGGTCCGCGAGACCATCGGCCGCCGCAAGCTGGAAGACGAGTACAACCGCTTCCTGCAGGAACTGCGTGGCGAAGCCTACGTCAGCTTCCGCAGCGGCGACCGCGCGGAAAACACCGCCACGCCGCCGCAGTCCTGACCGATGCGCCCCGAGCTCGCTCTGGTACCGGGCGAGCCCGCCGGGATCGGCCCGGAGCTGTGTGTCCGCCTCGTCCAGCAGCCGCGTGAAGATTGCCGGCTGCTGGCCTTCGCCGACCCGGATACCCTGCGCGCGGCCGCGGCCGCGCTGAACCTGCCCCTGCAGCTGTTGCCCGAGGACGCCGAAGCACGCGTCCCCGGCGATCTGCGTGTGCGCGTGGTAGCCAATACCGTGCCCAGCCACTTCGGCCAGGCCAATCCGGCCAATGCCGGCGCCGTCATCGGCGCCCTGCTCGGTGCCGGCCAGGCCTGTCTGTCCGGCGAACTGCACGGCGTAGTCACCGGCCCGGTGCACAAGGCGGTCATCAACGAAGGCGGCATCGCCTACAGCGGCACCACCGAACTGCTGGCCGACCAGGCCGGGGTGAAGGTGGTGATGATGCTGGCCAACCACATCGTGCGCGTGGCCCTGGCCACCACCCACCTGCCACTGCGCGAGGTGGCCGACGCGATCACCGCGCCCGGCCTGGAACACACCCTGCGCACCGTGCACGCTGCGCTGCGCCGCGAATTCGGCCTGCCCGCGCCACGCATCGCCGTGCTCGGCCTGAACCCGCATGCCGGTGAAGACGGTCATCTGGGCCGCGAGGAACTGGACCTGGTCATCCCGCTGCTGCAGCGCCTGCGCGCGGAGGGCATGGACCTGATCGGGCCGCTGCCGGCCGATACCGCCTTCCTGCCGGCCAAGCTGGCAGGCTTCGACACCGTGCTGGCGATGTACCACGACCAGGGCCTGCCGGTGCTGAAGTATTCGGGCTTCGAGCAGGCGGTGAACCTGACCCTGGGTCTGCCCTACCCGCGCGTGGCGGTGGACCATGGCACCGCGCTGGACCTTGCCGGCCGCGGCATTGCCGATCCTTCCAGCCTGCAGGCGGCAACGACGCTGTGTGCGCAGCTTGCGCGGCAACGTACACTGAGCGCATGAATTCCCCGCATTCCCCCTCCGGCCCGGTGTTCACCGCCCCGGCCAAGAAGCAGCTTGGCCAGCATTTCCTGGCCGACCGCCACTACATCGACAAGATCGTGATGGCGGTCAACCCGAAAGACGGTGACCGCCTGGTCGAGATCGGCCCCGGCCAGGGCGCGATCACCCTGCCGCTGCTGCGCGTGCATCCGAAACTGACGGTGATCGAGTTCGACCGCGACCTGATCGCGCCACTGACCGCCGCCGCCGAGCCGCTGGGCGAGCTGACCATCGTCCACCGCGACGTGCTGCGCGTGGACTTCACCGAGCTGGCTGCCGGCCAGCCGATCCGCCTGGTCGGCAACCTGCCCTACAACATCTCCTCGCCGATCCTGTTCCATGCACTGGAACATGCGGCGGTGATCCGCGACATGCACTTCATGCTGCAGAAGGAAGTGGTCGACCGCATGGCCGCCGGCCCCGGCAGCAAGGTGTACGGCCGGCTCAGCGTGATGCTGCAGGCCTACTGCCAGGTGACCTCGCTGTTCGTGGTGCCGCCGGGCGCGTTCCGGCCGCCGCCGAAGGTCGATTCGGCCGTGGTGCGGCTGGTGCCGCGTGACCCGGCCACGATCAACATCCACGACCACAAGCGTTTCGCCGAGGTGGTCAAGGCCGCCTTCGGGCAGCGCCGCAAGACCCTGCGCAACGCCCTGAACAACGTGGTGTCCGCTGAACAGTTCGTTGCCGCCGGCGTGCGTCCCGATGCCCGCGCCGAACAGCTGGACGTGGCCGAATTCATCGCTTTGGCCAATGCCTCCTGATTACACTGCCGGTATGGAAGACGCTGACGTTTATGCCATCTCCGTCGAAGTCGCACCGCGCTTCCTCGACGATCAATCCGCGCCGGAAGACGGGCGCTATGCGTTCGCCTACACGATCCGCATCCACAACCAGGGGCGTGTTGCCGCGCGCCTGGTCGCACGCCACTGGCGTATCACCGATGCCAACGGCCGCGTCGAGCATGTCGATGGTGACGGGGTGATCGGCGAGCAGCCGCGCCTGCGTCCCGGTGAAGACTTCCATTACACGTCCGGTGTCATGCTGGGGACCGATCACGGGACCATGCAGGGCCACTACGACATGGTCGCCGACGACGGCACCGAATTTGCCGCGCCGGTCGCACCTTTCGTGCTGGCCATCCCGCGTACCCTGCACTGACACGGAGGCCGAACGATGAGTGTGTGGGCGATCGGCGACCTGCAGGGCTGCTATGACGTCACCCAGCGACTGCTGGAGAAGATCCGTTTCGACCCGGCGCAGGACACCCTGTGGTTCTGCGGCGACCTGGTCAACCGCGGTGGCCAGTCACTGGAAACGCTGCGGCTGGTGCATTCGCTGCGCGAGCACAGCGTAGTGGTGCTGGGCAACCATGACCTTTCGCTGCTGGCCGTCGGTGCGCGCACCGAAGAGGAACAGCGCAAGGTCAACCCGGACCTGCTGCGCATCGTGCAGGCCGAGGACCGCGACGAACTGCTCGACTGGCTGCGCCTGCAGAAGCTGGTGCACGTGGACCGCGAGCTGGGCTGGATGATGGTGCACGCCGGCCTGGCGCCGAAGTGGACCACGCAGATGGCCGAGAAGCATGCAGCCGAAGTCGAGGTGCAGCTGCACGGCGCCGGCTACCGCAAGCTGTTCCGCAACATGTACGGCGACAAGCCGAGCTGGGCACCGAACCTGTCCGGCTACGACCGCTCGCGCGCGATCATCAACGTGCTCACCCGCATGCGCTACTGCACCCCGCGCGGGCGTATCGGCATCGAGGACAAGGGCACGCCGGGTACCCAGGAACAGGGGCTGTATCCCTGGTTCGAAGTGCCGGGCCGGGTCGAGCGTGACCTCAAGGTCGTCTGCGGCCACTGGTCGGCGCTGGGCCTGACCATCACCCAGGGCGTGCACGCCATCGACACCGGCGCGGTCTGGGGCGGCAAGCTGACCGCGATCCAGCTCGATACCGATGAACTGCGCGTGGTGCAGGTGCCAGGCCGCGATGTACCGGCACCCGTGCCCAACGCCCGCCCGCCAGCGCGCCCGGCGCACGAGCGCCCGGCCGCACCGGCGCAGGGCAAGGAACAGGGCGGCGGCAATGCTCCGGCCGCCAACCCGGGCAACCGCGGCCCGCGCCGTCGTCGTCGCCGTGGTGGCGGTGGCGGTGGTGGCTCCGGCGGTCCCAACAACAACAGCACCCCGCCGCAGGCATGACGCGGCACGGCTGGGCACCATGGACGGTGCTGCTGCTGACGCTGGCCCTGGCCAGCGGCTGCCAGCCCGGCTCGCCGACTGCTCCCACGGCTGCGGACAGCGCTGAACGCACACCGACGCCACCACAGGCGCCTTCGCCGCCACTGGTGGCTGCGGCGCGCGCGCAGATCGGCGTCACCACCCGCTACGACCCTGCCTATCAAGTGCTGGCCTATCCCGGCGGCGACGTGCCACTGGATCGCGGCGTGTGCACCGATGTGGTGGTGCGCGCCCTGCGCAGCCAGGGCCTGGACCTGCAGGCACGCGTGCATGAAGACATGCGCGGCAACTTCAGTGCCTATCCGGCGATCTGGGGCCTGTCACGGCCGGACCGCAACATCGATCATCGTCGCGTACCGAACCTGATGCGCTGGTTCGAGCGGCAGCGCTGGCAGCAGCCGATCAGCACCGCCGCCGCCGACTACGCAGCCGGCGACATCGTCGCCTGGAAGCTCAACGGCAACGGCCTGCTGCATGTGGGTATCGTCTCCGACCGGCGCTTGGCCAATGGCACGCCGCTGGTGCTGCACAACATCGCGCGCGGCACGCGGGAAGAGAACCTGCTGTTCCAGCACACGATCATCGGGCATTACCGGATGCCGTAGGCAATCCTGTAGAGCCGAGCCATGCTCGGCTACGGGATGTGTCCGGCAACAGCAGCCGAGCATGGCTCGGCTCTACAGATGCGCAGCGATCAGCGGCGCACGTAGTGCACGAAGCGGAACGCGTAGGCGTGGCGTTCGTCGGCCGGGTGCGGCTCGCTGCTCACTTCCCGCCAGTCCTGCGCATCCACTTCGGGGAAATGCGTGTCGGCGGGCACTTCAGCATTCACCCAGGTCAGGTACAGGTCACTGGCCTGGTCGAGCAGCTGGCGGAAGATCTCGCCGCCGCCGATGATGCACAGCTCGCTCGCGCCCTCGCCTTCGGCAATCAACTTCGCTTCGTCCAGCGACGCCACCGCACGCATGCCCTCGAATGGCACCTGGCCGCTGCGGGTCAGCACCAGGTTGGTCCGCCCCGGCAGCACGCGGCCGATCGACTCGGCGGTCTTGCGCCCCATCAGGATCGGCTTGCCCAGGGTGAGCGCCTTGAAATGCTTGAAATCATCCGGCAGGTGCCAGGGCATGGCATTGCCCTGGCCGATGCCACGGTTGCGGTCCAGCGCCACGATCATCGACAGCTTCATTGCTACCACCTCCTCAGCTGGCGTCGATCTGCAGGCGTTCGCAGGCAGCGTTTGCGGCACTGGCGGCCTGCAACGCCGCAGCCAGCGCAGGGCTGGACGTGGTCTGCTCATCCAGGCCAGCGAGGATCTTCTGCTTCTGCGCCTCTTCGATCTCCTTCCGGCCCGGTCCCGACAGGATCTCTGCCGACAGCGCAGCGATATCGTCGCTGGCGCCGCGCGCCAGGAACGCTTTCAGCTGGTCGTTGGAATAGACGGTGGCCAGACCCTGTTCAAGCTCACGCTGATACGCCGGGTTCTCGACGCCCGCCTTCAGGTGCTCGGTCATCGCCGTGTACATGCCGGTTACCGCCTCACGCATCTGCGCCCGGCAGCCTTCCGGAACATCCTGGGGCAGCATCGTGCTGCCGTTGAATGCTCCGGCGAACGCCTGCACTTCCTCGCGCATGTGCTTGTGCACGATCTGCTCATTGACCTGCCTGGCCAGCGACAGTGTATCCGCCGCTGCGGCCTGGGCCATGCCCAGAGGCAGCGCAGCGCACAGCGCCAACAGACACCGGGACAGCATGCGCGCGCTCATACCGCCACCGGCGCCTTGATCGCCGGATGCGGATCGTAGCCGTCGATGCGGATGTCGTCGAACTGGAAGCCGAACAGGTCGGTCACCTCCGGGTTCAACCACAGCGTCGGCAGCGCGCGCGGTTCACGCGACAGCTGCTCGCGGGCCTGCTCGAAGTGGTTCGAATACAGGTGCGCATCGCCCAACGTGTGCACGAAGTCACCCACGCCCAGGCCGGTGGCCTGCGCCACCATGTGAGTCAGCAGCGCGTAGCTGGCAATGTTGAACGGCACGCCGAGGAAGATGTCGCCGCTGCGCTGGTACAGCTGGCAGCTGAGCTTGCCGTCCACCACGTAGAACTGGAACAGGTTGTGGCACGGCATCAGCGCCATCTGCGAGAGCTCGCCCACGTTCCAGGCACTGACCACCAGCCGGCGCGAGTCGGGGTTGCGCTTGATCTCGTCCACCAGCCACTGCATCTGGTCGATCTCGCGACCGTCGGCGGTAGCCCAGCTGCGCCACTGCTTGCCGTAGACCGGGCCGAGGTCGCCGTTCTCGTCGGCCCACTCGTCCCAGATCCGCACCTGGTTGTCCTTCAGGTAGCCGATATTGGTGTCGCCCTTCAGGAACCACAGCAGCTCGTGGATGATCGAGCGCAGGTGCAGCTTCTTGGTGGTGACCAGCGGGAAGCCTTCGGCCAGGTTGAAACGCATCTGCCAGCCAAACACGCTGCGGGTGCCGGTGCCGGTGCGATCACTTTTCTCGGCGCCGTGTTCGAGCACGTGCGAGAGCAGGTCCAGGTAAGCCTTCATGCCTTGCCCTCGGCAGCTACCAGCGGCTGCGGCTGCAGTACCGGCGCGCGGCGCGACATCACCAGCAGCACCAGGCCGAAGGCGATCAGCGGCAGGCTGAGGATCTGGCCCTTGGTCAGCCAGCCGAAGGCGATGTAGACGCCGTTGTCGGGCATGCGCACGAACTCGAGGCCGAAACGGAAGATGCCGTACATCAGTGCGAACAGGCCCGATACCACATAGCGATGACGCGGCTTGGCCGAGACCCACCACAGCACGGTGAACATCACCAGGCCTTCCAGTGCCGCCTCATACAGCTGCGAAGGGTGGCGCGCGTACTGGTTCAGCGCACCGGTTGCAAATTGCGCCTGCAGGGTCGCGTGGTCGAGCTGGTTCAGCGGAGCCGGCAGGCCGGACGGGAACACCACGCCCCAGGTACCGTCGGTGTACTTGCCCCACAACTCGGCACCGATGAAATTGCCAACCCGACCCAAAGCCAGGCCGATCGGCACCAGTGGGGCGATGAAATCAACAGTGTCGAACAGGTGCAGACGGTTGCGGCGCGACCACCACCAGCACGCAACCACGACGCCCAGCAGGCCGCCATGGAAGCTCATGCCGCCATCCCACACCTTGAACAGCAGCAGCGGGTTGTGCAGGAAATCGCCCAGCGCGTAGAACAGCATGAAGCCGATGCGCCCGCCCAGCACCACGCCGAGCATGGCGTAGAACAGCAGGTCCGAGAAGCCGTTGGCATCGACCCCCGGCAGGCGCCCGTCGGCGATGCGCTTGCGGCCCAGCAGCCAGGCCGCAGTGAAGCCGAGCAGGTACATGATGCCGTACCAGTGCACCTTGATCGGCCCCAGCGAGAGGGCGATGGGGTCGATGTCGTGGAAATAGATCATGGAAGGTGCCTTGCGGTTGAACGCCTATTCTCGGGCCAGTGCCGCCCCGGCTCAACCAAGGAGCTGGGGCGTGTTGGGCAGGCCGTCATCGTTCGACCGCGTCGAGGCCGGAAAGTGCCCTTCGATCAGGGTGGAGACCTCGTCGATGGCATCCTGCAGCGCTTCCACCGGATGGGAACCACGCAGCCCCTCGCGCAGGTGGGTGCAGACCCGCTGCCACTGTGCCGGGCTGACCCGGCCCTGCAGGCCACGGTCGGCGACGATCTCGATGGCGTGGTCAGCCAGCAGGAGGTAGATCAGCACGCCGTTGTTGTGGGTGGTATCCCAGGTGCGCAGGCGTGCAAAGGCGTGCTCGGCGGCCTGGCGCGGGGTCACCCTGTGCCACAGCGCACCCAGCGGCAGGTCCGCTTCCACTGCGAACATCACCTGCCCGCCATGGCGCTGCTCACCGGCCGCGATGGCCTCGGTGATCGCCTGCAGTGTGGCCGGCGGGAACGCGCGCCGCACCGAGGGCGAAAACACGTGCCGACATAGACGTTGGATCATCACCAGCCCCCCGAAGCACCGCCACCACCGGAGCGGCCACCACCGCCACCCCAGCCGCCGCCACCACCAAATCCACCGCCCCCGCCGAAGCCGCCTCCGCCACCCCAGCTGCCACCGCCCCAGCCGCCGCCGCCGGCAAAGCGGCCCGGATGACCGGAGAGCATGGCCACGATCAGCCCTACGACGCCTGCCAGGCCACTGGCCAGCAGCGTGGACGTGAACAGGAACGCCGCCAGCGCTGCACCGGCACCACCCAGCAGGCCACGCAGCGGTCGCGGCACGCGCGAGAACACGCCGCGCAGGATGCTGCCGGCGAACACACCGATGAACAACGCCAGGAACCAGGTATCGCCGCCACCACCAGGTTCCCGACCGCGATGGCCGCTGACCGGTGCCGGCAGCGTTTCGCCGTCGATCAGCTTGACCAGCACCGCCGTGGCGTCGGTGATGCCACCGGCGTAGTCGCCGCTGCGGAAGCGCGGCACCAGGTATTCCTGGATGACCCGGTTGGCGATGGCATCGGGAATGGCGCCTTCCAGACCGTAGCCCGGCTCGATGCGCACGCGCCGGTCGTCCTTGGCCACCACCAGCAGCACCCCGTCATCCACGCCCTTGCGGCCGATCTGCCACTGGTCGAAGACCCGCGTGGTGTACTGCGCGATGTCTTCCGGCTGGGTGGTCGGCACCACCAGCACCTGCAGCTGGCTGCCCTTGCGCTGCTGCAGTTCGATCGCCTGCTGCACCAGCGCCTCCTTCTGCGCGGCATCCAGCGTGCCGGTGGTATCGACCACCGGCGAATCCAGCGCAGGAACCGGCGCCAGCTGCTGCGCATGCGAGGCCAGCGGCAGCCACAGCAGCAGGGCCAGCAGCGCAGAGGCCAGGCGCATCGATCAGGTCCCCGGCTGCGGTGCCGGCTGCTGCTGCGGCGCGTTGCCGAAATCGACCGCCGGCGCGTTGGAGATCTGCGCTTCGTTGTCCACGGTGAAGTTCGGCTTGGTCTTGTAGCCGAAGATCTTGGCGGTGATCACCTGCGGGAACGAGCGGATGTAGGTGTTGTAGTCCTGCACCTGCTGGATGTAACGGCCACGGGCGACGGTGACCCGGTTCTCGGTACCTTCCAACTGCGCCTGCAGGTCGCGGAAGTTCTGGTTCGACTTCAGTTCCGGATAGTTCTCGGTGACCACCAGCAGCCGCGACAGCGCGCTGCCAAGTTCGCCCTGTGCCTGCTGGAACTGCTTGAGCGAGGCTTCGTCGTCGGCATTGACGTTGATCTGGCCGACACGCGAACGGGCGTTGGTCACTTCAGTCAGCACGCGCTCTTCCTGGCTGGCGAAGCCCTTCACGGTCTGCACCAGGTTGGGCACCAGGTCGGCGCGACGCTTGTACTGGTTGATGACCTCCGACCAGCTGGCCTTGACCGCTTCATCCTTCTGCTGGATGGCGTTGTAGCCGCAGCCGGAGAGCAGGGAGGCCAACAGCATCAGGGGCAGGACACGGGTGAACAGGCGCATGGCGGAGGTTCCGGGTGGGCTTGGCGCCGAGCATGCCATGGTTCGGGTGAAAGACCGGCCATCGGGCGCCGCCCCCTCCGCGGTGGTTGTTTGCTGGTTCTCTGGGGGTGGCCGGGTGGGGGGGTTGGCTGGGGGGCGCTGCAAGTACGTCCATGTAAGCTCGATCGCCGCTTGCTCGTGTGCGCTGTCCTGCGCGCACGGCAAGGCCAGGGTCGGGCGTCCTGCCCAACCCGCCCGAGGCATGCCTCGGGCCCATGCGGCTCACGCCCCCAGCCAACCCACCCTCCCGGCCACGGACAATTTCCTGCGCACCGCGGGAAGATCAAAAGAAAAAACAAAAGCAAAAGCCGGTTCTTCAGGCATTCGTGTCGACCAAGGTCGACACCTACCAAAGCAGAACGACGTTCCGACAGACCGCGGAAAACTGTCGAAGGCGGGGTGGGTGCGCGTGGGGGGGGGGGGGCGGGCGGGTTTTCGAAACCTCAACACCTTCTTTTGTTTAGACACCCCCCCCCCCCCCCCCCCCCCCCCCCCCCCCGCCAACCCACGGAATGCGGGCTGTTGCTGTTGCTGTTGCTGTTGCTTCGGCGGGTGCAGGGTGCAGCCCTGCCGGAAACCCTCCCCTCTCAGCAAGCCTCAGCCACCGCAGTGCGCGGACGCCCCAGCCATGCCAGCAGCAACCCCGAGGCCGCCAGCAGGCCACCGGCCACCGGAATCGCGGCATAGCCCAGGCCCGAACTGATCACCGCACCGCCCAGCGCCGCACCCACGGCATTGCCCAGGTTGAACGCACCGACGTTGATCGACGACGCCAGTCCCGGCGCCTCGCTGGCCGCCTGCATCACCCGGATCTGCAACGGCGGCACGATGGCGAAAGTCGCCGCACCGAACAGCAGCACGCCCAGCGCCGCCGTGGCGTGATTCATGAAGGCCAGCGGCAGCACGAACATCAACACGGCCAGGACCGCCAGCAGGATGCGGGTGGCACCATCCAGCGACCAGTCGGCCATGCGCCCACCGATGCCGTTGCCGAAGGTGAAGCCGATACCGATCAGCGCCAGCGACATCGCGATGAAGGCGTTGGAGGCACCGGTCAGTTCGGTCAGCACCGGTGCCACGTAGGTGTAGAGGGTGAACATCGCGCCGGCGCCAAGCACGGTGGTAGCCATCGCCAGCAGCACCTGCGGCTGCAGGATCGCTCTCAGTTCGCGGCGCACGTCCGGGCGCGGCCCCGGCGCGGATGCCGGCAGCGCGAGGCCGAGCGCGGTGATCGCGACCAGGCCCAGCACCGCAGTACCGGCGAAGGACAGACGCCAGCCCAGCTGCTGGCCCACCCAGGTGGCCAGCGGCACACCGCCGATGTTGGCGATGGTCAGGCCCATGAACATGGTGGCCACGGCGGCAGCCTGCTTGTCCTTCGGCACCAGGCTGGCGGCAACCACCGCACCGATGCCGAAGAAGGCACCGTGATTGAGGCTGGTGACCAGACGCGACAGCAACAGCAGGCCGTAGTTCGGGGCCAGTGCCGAGAGCAGGTTGCCGACCACGAAGATCGACATCAGCAGCATCAGCGCGGTGCGCTTGCCAAACCGTCCCATCAGCAGGGTCATCACCGGCGCGCCCAGCATCACGCCCACGGCATAGGCGGTGATCAGCATGCCGGCGGTGGGAATGTTCACGCCGACGCCGTCGGCAATGACGGGCAGCAGGCCCATCGGCGCGAATTCAGTGGTGCCGATGGCGAAGGCGCCGACAGCAAGGGCCAACAAGGCGGCTCTGGAGTTCATGGGGTCATCCTGCGTGGGGCAGGTCCTGGAAAAGAGCGCGTAGCCTGCGCGCTTTGCTGCCGCGGATTAAGCCTCGCCCCGGGAAAACACTGTTGACCTCAATTCACAGCTGGCGGGAACCTCCCCGCCGGGCATGGCCCGGCGAGCCCAATCGGTCCCATAACGCAGAACCCCCGGCGCTGGCCGGGGGTTCTGGAAGACACATTGGCCTGTGATCTGCTTACCAGTCGCCAGCACCCGGCACATGGTGATCGCGTGCGCGGCGGCGCATCAGCAGGTTCAGCCATTCCACCAGCACCGAGAAGCCCATGGCGGCATAGATGTAGGGCTTGGGCACGTGCACGTCCAGGCCATCCAGGATCAGCACCGCACCGATCAACAGGATGAAGGCCAGTGCCAGCATCTTCACGGTCGGGTTTGCGTCGATGAAGCGGCCCAGCGGGTTGGCGGCCAGCAGCATCACCAGCACCGACAGCAGGATGGCGGCGACCATCACCGGGATGTGATCGGCGATGCCGACGGCGGTGATCACCGAGTCCAGCGAGAACACGATGTCGATGATGGCGATCTGCAGGATGACCATGCCGAATACACCCGAGGCCTTGCTGGTGGCTGGGTTCTCGTCTTCGCCACCGGTGATCAGTTCCTTGATCTCCATGTAGCCCTTGATGATCAGGAACAGGCCACCGACGATCAGCACCAGATCTCGGATGGAGATGCCCATACCAGCCACGGTGAACAGGTTGGCGGACATGTGCGCCAGATAGGCCAGCGACACCAGCAGGGCGATGCGGGTGATGCAGGCCACGGCGATGCCGAGCTTGCGCGCGAACGGGCGACGCTCTTCCGGCAGCTTGCTGACCGCGATGGAAATGAACACCAGGTTGTCGATGCCGAGCACGATTTCCAGTGCGCTCAGGGTGAACAGGGTCACCCAGGCATTGGGGTCGGCGAGGAACTCAAAGGACATGGAAACTCTTCAGGGCAGTGGGGGAATGGGGATCAGCCGTAATTGCCGGCCATTGCATGCGGGACCACAACCAGCGCCCAGCACAGAAGCACGTTCATCATCAGCACGAAGACCGCCGCCGAACCCATGTCCTTGGCGCGGCCGGCCAGCTCGTGGATCTCGCTGCCGTAACGTTCGATCACCGCCTCGATGGCCGAGTTGGCCAGTTCCATCGCCAGCACCAGCAGCATCGAGCCGATCAGCAGCGCGCGCTCGACCGGGGTCTGGCCCAGCCAGACCGCGACCGGCGTCAGCAGGATCAGCAGGTAGACCTCCAGCCGGAACGAGGACTCATGCAGCCAGGCGGCGCGCAGGCCCTGCCAGGACCAGCGCGCGGCCTGGAAGATGCGGCGCGGGCCGCGGGGCAGATGGCCGAACTGATCAGCCACGGGTGGAACATCCAGCAACAGGGGCGCGGCGCAGCGACCGCTCAGACGCACGGCAGGGAATCATGGGTGCACAGGGATAGGCAGATGGCCGCCATTTTGCCACAAGGCCGCCAGCCGCATCCCGGCACCGGCCCGGTGAATGGACTGCCAGGGGCAAGCCCCGGCCCGCCCCAGCTTCTATGATGGCTTTCCTCTTCCCTGCTGGAGCGCCTGATGTCCCGTCGCCGTACCTGCCTGCTGATGCTGGGCCTGCTGACCGCCGCCCCCCTGGCCCAGGCGCTGAGCCCGGCCAAGCCGCCGCGCGTGCCCGAGCAGGTCTCCAACGTGGCCTGGGCCGGCGACATGGCCCACTTTGCCAGCGCCGACCAGGCCAGCCCGCCGCCACGGGGCGGCATCGAGTTCATCGGCAGCTCCTCGATCCGCATGTGGGAAGGCCTGGCAGCCGACTTCCCCGGCCAGCCGGTGTTCAACCGTGGTTTCGGCGGCTCGGAAGTGCGTGACAGCACCTGGTATGCCGACCGCATCGTGGTGCCGTATGCACCGTGCAAGGTGTTCTTCTACGCCGGTGACAACGACCTCAACAGCGGCCGCAGCGCCGTGCAGGTGCGCGACGATGTGGTTGCCTTCGTGCAGCGCGTGCATCGCGACCTGCCGAAGACGAAGGTGGAGTACCTGTCGATCAAGCCAAGCCCGTCGCGCGCGCACCTGCTGCCGGCGATCAACGAGGCCAACACGCTGATCAAGGCAGCTCTGGCCAAGCTGCCCAACACCGGTTTCACCGACGTCTACACGCCGATGCTGGGCGCCGACGGCCAGCCGGATGCGTCGCTGTTCCGCGAGGACATGCTGCACATGACCCCGGCCGGCTATGCGATCTGGACCAAGGCGCTGGCGCCGAAGGTGAAGTGCAACTGAGCAACCCCATCCACGCATGGCGTGGATCTACTGCGGATCGCGGGAAACTGTCGAAGGCGGGGCGGTGTGGGTTTGCAGGACCGTTGGCGCCATGGATGGCGCCATCGAGCCCCCATGGACGGGTTTACGGCGTGTCCTGCAAACCCACACCGCCCCGCCATTTCACGGAATGCCCGCTTTTGATGTTGATGTCGCCTCGGCGGGTGCCGGGCGCAGCCCGGCAAAAGCCCTCTACCGGAAGATCACCGTGGCCTCGGTGCCCTGACCCGGCTCGCTGGCCAGGCTGACCTTCCAACCAAAGCGATCGCACAGCCGGCGCACGATCGACAGGCCCAGGCCGGTGCCCTGCGGGCGGCTCGGCTCGGCGCGGTAGAACGGCTCGAAGGCCCGCGACAGTGCGTCGGCCGACATGCCGATACCAGTATCGCGCACCACCACCCGATCGTTGTGCACATGCACGTCGATGCGCCCCTCATCGGTGTAACTGCACGCGTTGCGCACCAGGTTGCTGACCACCACCTGCAGCACCCGCGGCGGCGCATGCAGCTGCACCGGGCCATCGCTGTGCAGGTGCACCGACACCGGGCGCGTACCCAGCAGTTCGTTGGCGTTGTCCACTTCGTAGCGGACGATGTCGTTGACGTCGAACAGCTCGACTTGGGGCTCGACGTCGGCCTCGCGGGCCAGGATCAGGAAGGCATCGATCACCGCCTCCATGTCACGGCCGGCACGCTGGATGCGCTGCAGGCTGCGGCGCAGGCGCGGCTCCAGGCTGTCATCGCCCAGCGCCATGTCGCTGGCCACGCGGATGACGGTCAACGGTGTGCGCAGTTCATGGCTGGCATCGCGGGTGAAATTGCGCTCGCGCGCCACGTGCGCGCTGACCCGGTTGGCCAGCGAATGCAGTGCGGCCGCCAGCTGCCGGGTCTCGCCCTGCATGTCCGCCGGCAGCTTGTTCGGCTCCAGGTCGGCCGCCTCCGGGTGGCCCGGGTCCCAGCGCGAGACGCGCCGCGCCAGCCAGTTCACCGGCGATACCAGGCGCTTGGACGCACGATAGGTGACCCAACTGGCGCCATACACCGCCAGCAGGGTCAGCAGCACCGGCACGATGCCGAACCAGAACGCCAGCATCTCCGCACGCGAACGCAGGAATACCAGGTAAAGGCGGCCGGCCGGGCGCACATCGACCAGCACCAGCTGGTCGTCCTTGGGCAGTTCGTGGAAGCCGGGCTCCAGGTTGCGCAGATTGGCCGGCAACGACAGGGCCGACTGCCCGCTTTCCAGCAGGTAGCCACGGATGTTCTGGGTGTTGGGTGGCGGCTGCACCGGCGAGGCCTCGTGCAGCGTCCAGAAGTACGCCGCCTCCTCGCGCAGGGCGGCGCCGACCAGGCTGTGCTTGATCACCAGCGAAACCAGCCACGCACCGAGCAGGATGCCCAGGCTGGCCAGCACTGCCTGCAGGATGAAAGCGATACGGATCTTGCGCGGCAGGCCGTGCGGCATTGCGGGGTCCCGGTCAGAGCGCTGCGATTATAGGCAGCGCACCGCGCCGTTGGGATGCACGGGCGATGACCGGCGGCACTGCCGGACGGTCATCCCCTGCCCTTGTGCCTGGCCGCAGCCCGGCCCGGCCTGCGGCTGCACCGGCGCGGGCCTGCTCAGGCCATCGGCTGGGCGATGTCGGCAATGCGGTAGCCGGCACTCTGCACGGTATGCAGCAGCGGACGGTCGAACGGCTTGTCGATGATCTTGCGCAGGTTGTACAGGTGGCTGCGCAGGGTGTCCGAATCCGGCAGGCCGTTGCCCCAGATCTCGCGTTCGATCTCCTGGCGGGTGACCACGCGCGGCGATTCGCGCATCAGGATGGTCAGCAGGCGCAGGCCGATCGGCGACAGCTGCAGCTCGGTACCGGCACGGGTGGCACGCATGCTGACCGGATCGAGCACCAGGTCGGCGACCTTCAGCACTTCCGAACCCACCTGGCGACGCTCGCGGCGGATCAGCGCGCGCAGGCGGGCTTCCAGCTCCTGGATCGCGAACGGCTTGGTCAGGTAGTCATCGGCGCCGAAACCGAGGCCGGTGAGCTTGTCGTCCAGCGTGTCGCGTGCCGTGAGCATCAGCACCGGGGTGGACTTGCGCGCATCGTTGCGCAGGCGACGGCACACTTCGATGCCATCCAGGCGCGGCAACATCAAGTCGAGCACCACGACGTCATAGCTGTTTTCCGCCGCAAGGCGGTAGCCATCCAGGCCGTCCTGTGCATAGTCGACTTCGAAGCCGCGACCTTCCAGGTATTCCCCGATCATCTCGGAGATGTTGCGGTTGTCTTCGACCACCAGCACCAAGCCGGAGGTCTCCTTCGTCTGACGCATGTGATTCCCTCTAACTTCAGCTTTGTGAAACATGCCGGATCGACGGTGGACGCGATGTGAAGTTCCGTCAAGAGGTAAACAAACGGTTCAGAGCAGCGGTCTGAGCAGCGGCCAGACGTTGTCCAGCACCTTCGGCTGCGCCTGTGCGGTCGGGTGCAGCCCGTCGGCCTGCATCATGCCCGGCTGCAGGGCCACGCCCTCCAGCAGGAAGGGCAGCAGCGGCACCTTGTACTGCGTGGCCAGCGCCTTGTAGGCCGCCGCCAGGCGCTGGCGATAGGCTGGCCCGTAGTTGGGCGGCACGTCGATGCCCAGCAGCAGCACCTTGGCACCGGCCTTCTGGCTGGCCTGCACCATCTTTTCCAGGTTGCCCTGCACCTGCGCCGGGGTCAGCCCGCGCAGTGCATCGTTGCCGCCGAGGGCAATCACCACCACGGTCGGGTTTTCCTTCGCCAGCAGGCCCGGCAGGCGGGTCAGCGCGCCGGCGGTGGTTTCCCCGCTCATGCTGGCGTTGACGATGCGCGCCGGTGTTTTCGACTGCTGCCTGACCCGCTGCTGCAGCAGGCTCACCCAGCCGGCGTCGGCAGGGATATTGTGGGCAGCACTGAGGCTGTCGCCGAGCACCAGCACGGTGCCAGCCGGACCTTTGGCACACGCCAGCCCAGGCAGCAGCAGGAACCCTAGCAGCAGCACCATCATCACGCCGGCTCGCCGGCTCCATCCCGTCTTGCGCATTGGAGTCTCCTCATCGACAGCCTGTCCCCCCGCAGCGCGTCCGTTGCCATCGCCGTCGACCAGGTCGGCAAATCCGTGCAGGGCCCGGAGGGTGAAGTCCACATACTGGACAACATCACCCTGACCGTCCATGAAGGGACCAGCGCGGCCATCGTCGGCGCCTCCGGTTCCGGCAAGACCACCCTGCTCGGCCTGCTGGCCGGGCTGGACCTGCCCAGCCGCGGCCGCATCGCGCTGGCCGGCCAGGACCTGGCGGCGCTGGACGAGGAGACCCGCGCCCAGCTGCGCGCGCGTGAGGTCGGCTTCGTGTTCCAGAGCTTCCATCTGCTGCCGGCACTGACCGCCGCCGAGAATGTCGCGCTGCCGCTGGAACTGGCCGGGCGCGAAGACCGGGCGCGGGTCGAAGAAGTGCTGGCCCAGGTCGGCCTGGCCCATCGCGCCCGCCACTATCCGCGCCAGTTGTCGGGCGGCGAGCAGCAGCGCGTGGCACTGGCACGTGCCTTCGTCACCCGCCCGCGCATCCTGTTCGCCGACGAACCGACCGGCTCGCTGGACCACGCCACCGGCCAGCACATCAGCGACCTGCTGTTCGAACTCAACGCCGGCGGCGGCACCACCCTGGTGCTGGTCACTCACGACCTCCGCCTGGCCCAGCGTTGCCAGTACATCCACCGCATCGACGACGGCCGCCTGCTGCCGGTCGAGCGTGGGGCGCAGGCATGAACCTGCTGCGGCACGCGTGGCGCGCGCTGCGCCGCGAGGCGCTGGCCGGCGACCTGCTGACCGTGTTCGCCGCGCTGGTGCTGGGCGTGGCGGTGATGACCGCGGTCGGCACGCTGGTGAACCGGGTCAACCTGGCACTGACCGGCAGCGCAGCGGAAATGCTAGGCGGCGACCTCGGCATCGCCGGGCGCGATGACCCGCCGCAGGCGTTCGCCGACGAGGCGCAGCGGCGCGGACTGGCCTACACCCGTATCGCCAGCTTCGGCAGCGTGCTGTTCAACGGTGATGCCAGCCAGATGGCCAGCATCAAGGCGGTGCAGGCGGGCTATCCGCTGCGTGGCACGCTGCGGGTGCGGGGCACGCCCGGCGGCGCCTTGATCGACAACGCCGGCATGCCGGCCAAGGGCCAGGCCTATGCCGACCCACGCCTTCTCCAGGGGCTGGGACTGAAGGCCGGTGACGACCTTGAATTCGGCGCTGGCACGCTGCGCATCGCCGGCATCATCGAGGCCGAGCCGGATACCGGCGGCGACCTGCTTACGCTTTCCCCCACCCTGCTGGTCAACCGCGCCGATGTGGAAGGCACCGGCCTGCTCGGTCCGGGTAGCCGCATCAACTACCGGCTGATGTTCGCCGGAGCAGCAGAGCCGATCGCGGCACTTCGGCAATGGCTGCTGCCGCAGGTGAAGGGCCTGCGCCTGCTGAGTGTGGACGACACCCAGCGTGGCGTGCGCCAGGCCTTCGACCTGGCCGGGCGCTTCCTCGGCCTCAGCGCGCTGCTGGCGGTATTGCTGGCCGGTGTTGCCACGGCGCTGGCGGCGAACCGCTTCGCCCTGCGCCGCATCGACCAGGTGGCGATCCTGCGCTGCCTGGGCGCGCGCCAGCGCGACATCCTGTCCGGTCTGGCACTGCAGCTGCTGATGCTGGCGGTGCCGGCCTGCGCACTCGGCATCGGCCTGGGCATGGCGGCGCAGGAGGGCCTGGTGCAGGTGCTGGGCAGTCTGGTGCCGCAGCGCCTGCCGCTGCCCGAGGCAATGCCTGCGCTGACCGGTGCCGGCATCGGGCTGTTGCTGCTGTTCGGCTTCGGCCTGCCGCCGCTGCTGCGCCTGCGCGGGGTGCCGCCGATGCGGGTGCTCAACCGTTCCTTCGCCGCCCTGCCGCCGGCCTCGCTGCTGGCCTACGTGGCTGCCCTGGCGGCCAGCCTGCTGCTGGCGGTGCAGGTCACCGGTGATCTCAAGCTGGCGCTGTGGGTGCTGGGCGGGTTGGCCGCGCTGGCGGTGGCGGCCGGCGTGGTCGGCTTCGTGCTGCTGCAGCTGCTGCGTGGCCTGCAGCACCGCCTGCACGGCCACTGGCGACTGGGCCTGGCCGCGCTGACCCGGCGCCGGATGCTGGCGGTGATGCAGCTGGTCGGGCTGTCGCTGTCGCTGTGCGCGCTGTTGCTGCTGGCGGTGACCGGCCCCGGCCTGCTGCAGCAATGGCGCGAACGCCTGCCCGCGGATACGCCGAACTACTTCCTGATCAACATCCAGCCCGAACAGCGCGACAGCGTGCTGGCCGCACTGCGTGGACTGGGCGCCAACGACGCCAGCATCGAACCGATGGCCACTGGCCGCCTGATCGCGATCAACGGCAAGCCGCCGCTGCGCGTGGACCGCTCGCCTGAACAGAACGGGCAGCCGGCACAGGGCGAAGGCCAGCGCGATGAAGACGACGAGAACCGGCCGTTGAACTTCAGCTGGCGCAGCAGCTTCCCGCCGGCCAACACACTGGTCAACGGCACCTTCTGGAAGGCAGACAGCACCGCCGCCGAAGCCTCGGTGGAAATCGGCTGGGCCAAGCGCTACGGCGTGCATCCCGGCGACCGCATCACCATTGCGGTGGGCGAGCAGGAACGCGAGTTCACTGTCACCAGCGTGCGCAAGGCCGACTGGAACACTTTCCGTCCGAACTTCTTCGTGCTGCTGAACCCGAATGCGGTGGGCGATACGCCACACAACCTGCTGTCGGCATTCCATCTACCGGCCGGCAAGGCCGCCGGACTGGGCGAGCTGGTACGCGCGCAGCCGAACCTGTCGCTGCTGGACGTGGACGCGGTGATCTCGCAGGTGCGCGATGTGATGGAACGGGTGGCGCAGGCGGTGCAGCTGGTGATGGTGTTCAGCCTGCTGGCCGGCATGCTGGTGCTGCTGGCCGCGCTGCAGGCCACGGCGGGCGAACGGCGCTACGACAGCGCGGTGCTGCGCACGCTGGGCGCGACCCGGCGCCAGCTGCGTGGCGCGGTACTGGTGGAATTCGGTGCGCTGGGCACACTGGCGGCGTTGCTGGCGGTGGGCGCGGCCGCTGCGATCGGCGTGGCGGTTTCGCAGAAGGTGTTCGAGCTGCCGTTGCTGCCGCCGTGGCCGGGCCTGCTGATCGGCGGCCTGGTCGGCATCGGCTTGAGCCTGCTGGCAGGCTGGTGGGGTACGCGGGCGATCCTGCATACGCCACCAGCACTGGCCCTGCGCGAAGCCTGACGCGATCGTGACACGCTCGGGTGGGGCGCTATGCTGCGCGCCCCACCCGATCAGATCGTCCGGAAGCGCGGAAGGTTGCTCCCGCGCTCCCGAGGTTCAAGGAATGAAGATGAAATACAGCCTCTGCCTGCGCATCCTTCTGGCCAGTTCCCCGCTGCTCACCGCGGTGCTGCCCGCAGGCGCCCGCGCGGCGGAGGGCTATGTTCCTGACGCGGTGCAGGCCTTCGTGCTGGAAACGGTGCTGGCCGATGAAGCGCAAGCCTTCCTCGAGGGCCACCCGACCTATCTGGTTCCGGCCAGCGTGTCACGCACGCGCAGCGATGCCGGCGTGGTGGCCGACCTGCGTGCTGAGTTCGACCGGTTCTACCGGGGCCAACCGAAGCCGAGAAAGGAAGTGGCGCACATGGCGATCCTCGTCGCACAGACCGCGCTGCTGCTGCCGGACCGGAGCGCCTGCAGCACGGATCGAGTGCGTTGCCACCAAGCTGCCATGGGCGTCCGCACCCGCGATGACGAGGCCAGCCTGCAGGCCACCTTGCGTGCGTTCCAGGACGCTGGGCTGGACCTGACCACCTTGAGTGGGCCGGCGTCCTGAGTGCATCGCATCCACGCATGGCATGGATGCAGCGTGCGATCACCGATGGAGAGCGTGCCGAGCAAGCTCGGCACCTACCAGGAGCGGATATGCGGCACGGTAGATCCACGCCATGCGTAGATGCGGTGTGCAATCGCCAACGAAGAGCGTGCCGAGCAAGCTCGGCACCTACCAGGCGCGGATATCCAGCACGTCACATCCAAACCACGCGTGGATGCGGTGTGCAATCGCCGGCGAAGAGCGTGCCGAGCAAGCTCGGCACCTACCAGAAGCGAACATGCGGCGCGGCACCTGACTAGAGGATCCGCGCCATGAGTCGAGCAGGGCTCGACCTACTGGGCCTTTTCCACGTACTTGGCGAACACGTCGTCGATCTGCTTGTCCTTCACCTTCTTGCCGGCCTGGATCTCTTCGGCCTGGGTGAACATCGGGATGATCATCGCCATGCCGTCGATCTTGGTCTTCAGGTGCACGCCCGGGGCCTGGCCGAGGAAGCCGTCCCAGCGCTGGCGCACCTTGGCCCAGTAACCGGCAGTGGCCTTCCAGTAGTTTCGCGCCGGGGTGAAGTCGACCTCGGTGGTCTTCACGTAGTCGTTGAAGCCGAACTCGCGGGCGATCTCCGCCTGGCTGCCATCGGCGTTGCGCTGCACCTTGGTGTTGAACTGCTCGTGGGTCCAGCCGTTCGGGGTCAGCGTGTGGCGGTTGATCACGGCCAGCGCGTTGTAGTCACTGCGCTTGGTGTACTCGCGGCGCGGCAGCGGACGCCAGCTCAGGTCGCTGGTCCAGCTCGGCACGTTGTTGGTGTAGGTCCAGGTGCCGGTGCCGCAATAGCGCGGTGCGTCGCTCACTTCGTATACGCACTGGGTCCAGGCGCCCTGGTTCACCGCCGCCGGAATGCTGCGCACCTTCCAGGTCTGGTCGGCACTGAACTCGAAACGGTTCGGTGCTTCGTACACCCAGTCCTGGCGCCAGTGCTTGGTGATGTGGCCGCTCTTCTCGTCCAGCAGCAGGTGCTGCAGCACGATGCGCTTCGGCGTGTCTTCGACCACGATGACCACTTCGCTGCCGCCGCTGCGCATCGCCGGCGCGCGCTCGTAGCCCGGCTTCAGCAGCACGGTCTCGTCGAAGGCGAAGTCCACGGTGTACTCACCCTGCATGGCAAGGATGCTGTCGTGGTCACGGGCGATATCGGAGGGCTGCGCGCTGGCCACGCCGCTGGCGGCGAGCACAAGCAGGGCGCTGGCTGTCTGGAGCTTCATCGGGGTCTTCCTTCGGGGTTGCAGATGCGTTGAGAGGCCGTCCGTGGCCGACAGGCGTTCCATCAGGAGTGGGTCACAGGCGGATCAGCGGCAGGTCGCCGGGAATCCGCGGCGCCGGACGCCGCGCGGCATCGGCACAGCAGCAATCGTCGATTGCCAGCTCGCCTTCGGCACCTTCCAGCCGTGCAATGCGGCGCGCGGTGGCTGCGCCCAGCGAGGACAGGGTCGACAGACTGGCGGCCAGCGTGCGGCCATCGTCGGCGGCATGCAGGCGCAGCGCGCACAGGCGCCAGCGCTGGCCACCCAGATGACCGGCCAGGCGTCGCCACAGGCGTTCGCCGACGCTGCCATCGCTGTCGTGCTCGGGCCCCGGCGGCAGCGCAGCCACCAGCCGGTCCCAGGCCAGGAAGTCGCTGTCCGGCAGCAGGTACAGGCGCCACACGCAGCGGCCGCGGCCATCGAGGAAGCACAGGCTTTCGCGCAGGCCTTCGCTGTCCACGCCCTGGCAGGCATGCACGCGTACGGCCTGGCGCCAGCCGCCCAGCTCGTTGCCGTCGGCGTGGTACAGGCACAGCACGGTGCCGAGCGTGGCCAGCTGTGCCGGGGTCGGCCAGGCCGCGCTGTGCGGCGCGGCGATGGAGTCATTCCTGCGTGCGGACAGTGCTCGGCTCATGAGGTCACCAGGAAACGGCAAGGCTGGCGGAGAAGGTGCGGCCCGGGCTGCTGAAACGATCGCTCAGTGCGCGGTTGGTGATCAGGCTCGGGGTGATGGACGACCATTCGATGTAGCGCTTGTCGGCCAGGTTGAACACGCCGACATTGAAGGTGGCACCCGGTGCGAAGTTCCAGTGCGCCATCAGGTCCAGCACGCCATAGCCGGCCGGCTGGTAGACGAACGGCGCCGGTGCGTTCGGATTGGTCTGCGCCGCCGGCGGCGGCAGGCGCTTCTTGCGCTGCACGAAGGTACCGGCCAGTTCGACGCCCCAGGTATCGGTGTCGTACATCAGGCCCAGCGTGCCACGCAGCGGATCGACCGAGGCCAGCGGTTCGTCATCGGTCCGGTTGTCACCACGCGACCAGGCCAGCGCACTGCGCAGCGCCCAACCCTTCAGCGCCGGGCTGAGTTCACCGAACTCGATGCCGGCCTTCATTTCCGCACCATAGATGCGCGCGTCGGCGATGTTCTGCGACTGGAACACCATCAGGCCCTGTGCGTTGCGGCCGGTGTTGACGTTGGACTCGATGAAATCCTTGTAGTCGTTGTAGTAGCCGCTGACGCTGACGTACGCAGCCGGCGCGATGAAGCGCAGGCCCAGTTCGTAGCCGTCGCTGGTTTCCGGCTTCAGGTCCGGGTTGGCGATGGCGGTGTAGCCGAAGGCCACGTTGGTCAGGCCGATGTTGACGTCGTTGTACGGCGGCGAACGGAAGCCACGCGCATAGCCGGCGAACAGCGACCACTGGTCGGTGAAGCGCCAGACCATGCCCAGCTTCGGCGACACGCTGGTCTTCTTCAGCTGCGCCACGGCCGTGGTCGGGTTGTCTTCGGCGAAGATGCTGTCCACTTCCGGCTTCAGCTCGTAACGGTCGACGCGCACGCCCGGCACCAGCGACAGCTTGCCGTCGGCCAGGCGCATTTCATCCTGCGCGTACAGGCCCAACTCGGTGGTCTTGCTGATCGGGAAGTCACGCACCGGGAAGGTGTCGGGGGTAACGATGTTGCTGACCACACCGGCACGGTTGACCTGGTAGCCGTCGCGCTTCTGGCGGATCTCGGTACGGGTGCCTTCGAAGCCGTAGGTCAATGCGTGCTCGACGCTGCCGGTGCTGAACGCCTTGTTGAACTGCGCCTGCAGGCCAAAGGCATGCTGGTCGAAGGAGAACACGCGGTGACGGCGGCTGCCGTCGGTGCGGGTCTCGTCGGTCTGCTGCCGCGTTTCGCTGTTCTGCGCATACACCTGCCAATGCAGGCTGTCGGCGAACGGCTGGTCCAGCGCATCCATTTCGTGGGCAAAGGACACGCGGGTACGCTTCTGCGTGTCGTGGGACTTCATGCCAGTAGCCGCAGCCATCGCGCCGGGGCGCGGTGCAACGCTGGCAATCGCCGACAACACATTGGTATCGGTGGTGTCTTCGTTGCCTTCCACGGTCAGGCGGAAGCGCTGGTCTTCGCTCGGTGCATAGACCAGCTTGCTGAGCAGGCTGCGGCCGTCGCGGTCCTGCGGATTGGACGCGGTACGGGTGTCGTTGTCGCTGCGCACCGTGCCCTTGTTGTCCGTTTCCTGGCCCTGGTGGTGGTTGACGTTGACCAGGCCGCTCCAGTGGTCGCCACCAAAGGCGGCGGTGGCACCGCCGAGCAGGCCCTTCCACTCACCGTCGTAGCCGAACTTCAGTCCGAAGTAGCTGTTCTTGCCGTCCTTGAGGTAGTCGGCCGGGTCCTTGGTGACGAACGCCACCACGCCGCCCAGCGCATCGGAGCCGTACAGCGAGCTGGCCGGGCCGCGCACGATCTCCACGCGCTTGAGCGTATCGAGGTCGGTGAAATTGCGGTTGGAACTGGCGAACGAACCGATGTCGAACCGGGTCGGCATGACGATGCCATCGGTCTGGATGCGCACACGGTTGCCGTCCAGGCCACGGATGCGGAAACCATCCAGGCCGAAGCGGGTCGCGCTGCGGGTGACCGACAGGCCCGGTTCGTAGCGCACCAGATCCTTGATGTCCTGCACCAGGTGCCGGTCCATCTGCTCGCGGTCGATGACGTCCACGGTGGCCGCCACGTCGCTCACCGCCCGCTCGGTGCGGGTGGCGGTGACCTGCACCCGATCGAATTCGCGCGCGTCGGGCGCAGCGGCGGCAGCAGCGTGGGCGGACAGCGGCAACGCCATCCAGACAGCAAGACACAGGGCGGTATGGCGGGTCATCGGGTTCATTCGGTCAGGCAGGGGAACCCCCGGTTACCGGCACACCTGGAAGGTGCACGCGGTAGACCGAGGGGGAGAGAGCGGGAGCGGGCGGGTCGCCCACCCTGTCGGCGCTGCCGGCAGGAGGGAGGGAGGCGGGCGACCAGGCCGCGATTACTTGGTCAGGATCAGCTTGTCGTTGCTGGTGTGCCGCAGGCGATAGAAGCGGTCGCCGTGCTGGATCAGGATTTCACGACGGCCCTTGAGCAGGGCTTCACTGTCGATGACCTCTTCCGGCGGAACGACGCGGACCGGTCGATCGCGGAGGGTCAGCGTTTCGGGGCGCAGCAGTACAGGTTGAGCATTCATGAGCATCTGGACTCGTGCGAGGGACGAGTTAAATGATAATGATTCTCAGTTGACAATCAACAACCATTCTCAATTTCATTGATGAGATTAATGATCGAATTCTGAAATGCGATAGATTTCATCTATTGAAATATGGGGGCACACGGCTTTTGTAGAGTCGAGCCACGCTCGACTGCTCTCGCGCCGTCGCTTGGAAATGCCCGCGCTACGTGCGGAGTCGAGCATGGCTTGTATGTTCCTCCCGGCTCCTACGCGGTATGTAGGAGCCAGGGTGGAGGGACCGTCAAGCATGCATCTGCGGATACTAGCCGACAGACGAGTCGA
>NZ_JBDJKU010000043.1:0-35000 GCF_039673015.1 Stenotrophomonas sp. TWI1409 | reverse complement strand
CTCTGCAAACACGAAAGTGGACGTATAGGGTGTGACGCCTGCCCGGTGCTGGAAGGTTAATTGATGGGGTCAGCCGCAAGGCGAAGCTCTTGATCGAAGCCCCAGTAAACGGCGGCCGTAACTATAACGGTCCTAAGGTAGCGAAATTCCTTGTCGGGTAAGTTCCGACCTGCACGAATGGCGTAACGACAGCGGCGCTGTCTCCACCCGAGACTCAGTGAAATTGAAATCGCTGTGAAGATGCAGCGTTCCCGTGGCAAGACGGAAAGACCCCGTGAACCTTTACTATAGCTTTACACTGAACGTTGAGTTCGTCTGTGTAGGATAGGTGGGAGGCTATGAAACTGTGGCGCTAGCTGCAGTGGAGCCATCCTTGAAATACCACCCTGTCGTGCTTGACGTTCTAACCTGGGCCCATTATCTGGGTCGGGGACCGTGTATGGTGGGTAGTTTGACTGGGGCGGTCTCCTCCTAAAGAGTAACGGAGGAGCTCGAAGGTACGCTCAGCGCGGTCGGACATCGCGCACTGTGTGCAAAGGCATAAGCGTGCTTGACTGCAAGATCGACGGATCAAGCAGGTAGGAAACTAGGACTTAGTGATCCGGTGGTTCTGTATGGAAGGGCCATCGCTCAACGGATAAAAGGTACTCCGGGGATAACAGGCTGATACCGCCCAAGAGTTCATATCGACGGCGGTGTTTGGCACCTCGATGTCGGCTCATCACATCCTGGGGCTGTAGTCGGTCCCAAGGGTATGGCTGTTCGCCATTTAAAGTGGTACGCGAGCTGGGTTCAGAACGTCGTGAGACAGTTCGGTCCCTATCTGCCATGGGCGTTGGAGATTTGAGAGGGGCTGCTCCTAGTACGAGAGGACCGGAGTGGACGAACCTCTGGTGTTCCGGTTGTCACGCCAGTGGCATTGCCGGGTAGCTATGTTCGGAAGCGATAACCGCTGAAAGCATCTAAGCGGGAAGCGCGCCTCAAGATGAGATCTCCCGGGGCACAAGCCCCCTGAAGGAACCATGTAGACTACGTGGTTGATAGGTCAGGTGTGTAAGTACAGCAATGTATTGAGCTAACTGATACTAATGATCCGAGAGGCTTGACCATATAACCTCAAGTTGCCTTGGCTTTACGACAACGTCGTAAGAGCATCCAAGTGCACGCTACGTCACAAGAACTACGAGAGGCAGGCGCCTTATCCAGCTGTATCGGATGGCGACGCTCCAACCGCCTCCCTGGTGAAATTAGCGCTGTGGAACCACCCGATCCCATCCCGAACTCGGAAGTGAAACGCAGCTGCGCCGATGGTAGTGTGGCTCAAGCCATGCGAGAGTAGGTCATCGCCAGGGTTTACACCCAAAACCCCGCTGCTTACGCAGCGGGGTTTTTCTTTGTGCGCACGAAATGCGGGTAGTGCCGGCCGCTGGCCGGCCCTGCCGTGGCTGCACAGCGGCCGGTAGATCCACGCCGTGCGTGGATGGGCTGTCCCTGCAAAGATCGGTGCCAACCCCGGCAGCAGGCCAGACAGTGCGCGTCGCTGTGATTGCCGGCCAGCGGCCGGCATTACCAGTAGATCCACGCCATGCGTGGATGCCCTCCGTGAGGAACCGCGGCGCCAACCAAGGTTGGCAGCTACTGGCAGCAAGGCCTACGCAACAAAAAGACGGCGCCCTGCGGGCGCCGTCTTGATCAGGATCGAACTGAAGGCCCGGATCAGGCGGCCTGCGAGACCTCGTTCGGTTCCTGCTGGCGGAACACCGAAACCGCTTCGGTCAGTGTGCCGGCTTGGATCTGCAGCTCGCGTGCGGCGGCGGTGGCTTCTTCCACCAGCGCCGCATTCTGCTGCGTGGCCTGATCCATCTGCACCACGGTCTGGTTGATCTGCTCAATGCCGATCGACTGCTCCTGCGACGCCGCGGAAATCTCGCGCATCAGGTGGCTGACATCCTCCACGCCGCCAACAATGCCCTGCATGCGTTGGCCGGCGTCAGCTACCAGCTGGGCACCCTCACCCACCTGGCGGCCGGCTTCGTCGATCAGCTTCTTGATCTCCTGGGCCGCCGCCGCAGAGCGCTGCGCCAGTACCCGCACCTCGCTGGCCACGACCGCGAAGCCTCGGCCCTGTTCGCCGGCGCGTGCCGCCTCCACGGCTGCGTTCAAGGCCAGGATATTGGTCTGGAAGGCAATGCCGTCGATGACGCCGGTGATGTCGCCGATCCGCTTCGAAGCACCTTCGATGGCCTGCATGGTATTCACCACCCGCTGCATGGCCGTGTTGCCGTCACTGGCAGCGCTCTGCGTGGAAGCTGCCAACGCACTGGCCTCACGCGCATGGGCGGCGTTCTGGCGCACGGTGGCGGTGAGTTCCTCCATCGATGCTGCGGTCTCCTGCAGGTGCGCGGCCTGGCGCTCGCTGCGCTCGGACAACGCGCCGTTGCCGGCGGCAATCTCGCTGGCGGCGGTACTGATCGACGCCGCACATTCCTGGATGCGACCGACCATGCGTGCCAACTGACCGGCCGTGGCATTCGCATCGCGCTGGATGGCAGCGAAAGCGCCGTGATACTCGCCGTGCATGCGCCGGTCCAGATCGCCATTGGCCAGTGCCGAGAGCATCTGCCGCACTTCGTTGACGGTGCTGCCGAGCGTATCGAGCAGCTGGTTGATGCCACCGGTCAGCCCATCGAGGAAACTGGCACCTTCAGTGGCCTGCAGGCGCTGGTCGAGATCACCGGCCGCAGCCGCTGCGACGATGCCGGCCACGGCGTTTTCCAGCGCGAGTTCATGGGTGCGGTCATGCCATTCCACGGCGAAGCCCAGGCGCGCGCCCTGCGCATCGAACACCGGGGTGACTACCTGCGCGAAGTGCACGGGGCCGATCTGCACCTTGCCGTTGTGGGTGACCTGCAGGCCGTTGAGGATCGCGCGGATGCGATCCGGGTTGGCGTGGAAGCGGTGGATGCTGCTGCCGACCAGGCGCTCGGCATCGAAGTCGGGGAAGGCCTGGCGCAGTGTTGCCTGCTGGTTGCGCAGCAGGGCCACCACCGAGCGGTTCACGTAGCGGATCACGTGGTCGTTGTCGGCAATCATCATCGCGGTGCGCGAGGCATCCAGCGCCTGGCGGATCTGCGCATTCTCGGCATGCGCGTCAGCCTCGCGCCCACGCTGCGCCTGCACGTGGCGGGCGGTATCGGCCAGCGCATGGGCCAGCGAACCGGGTGCATAGGCCGCGGTATCCGCATGTGCGCTCAGATCGGTGCCCGTCGCGATATCGCGCGCCAGTGCCGCCAGGCGGCGTGGGCCGTGGCCAAGTGCCTCGGTCTGCTGCCGCAGGCGCAGCGCGACCTGGCCGAGGAACACGGTCAGGCTGGCGAACAGGCCCGCCTGCAGCAACGTCGGTCCCACGGCTGCGCCGTGCAGCAGCGGTACCAGCAGGGCGAGGGTGCCAACACCACCGGCCAGCCATACCGGCAGGCGATCGCGGTGGCTGAGCAGCACGCCCAGCAACAGCGCAATCGGCAATGCCGGTGACAGGCTGACGATCGCGCACAACAAGGCCAGCTGCAGCGACAACAGCAATGCCAGGCCATTGCGGGCGACGGCCCGGCCCGCCTGTGGACCGGCCAGCCAGAGGGCGGGCAGTACGGCGGCCGCGGCCAACGCAGCGCCCGGTACGTGGGGCCCACGCAGGGCCAGCACGAGGCCAGCCACAGCCAACGCCGCGCTGCCGATCAGCAGTCGACGGTCAGCGCGGCGCGCGAGCTGCTGCAGATGCGGCATGCGGGCGGTATCGGGGGGACGGGAGGATGCAACGGACATCGGCGACTCCTGGATCAGCAAACGACAACAGCCACGCCGCGGCGCACGCAGGAGTGCGTGAGCAGGGCGCGAGCCGGGAACTCGGGGAATGCGGCGCGATCAGCGACGCGGAGACGGGACACCGTGGCCACGTCCTGTGGGTGACGGTGCAGCAGAGCGGGCATGCGGACTTCCTTGCAGAACCAGACACACGCCGCAGGCCCGACCGGACCTGCGTGCTGCGGACGCAGGGGCCCGCAACTGATGTATCGGCCGCAAACGCGCGGAGTGAAGCGCGCGGATACGTTTGCTCAGCCGGCGTTGCCGTTGCTGAAGAAGTGCAGGATCACGCCCGCGATCTGTTCCGGGTCTTCCATGTGCAGGTGATGGTTGCCGGCAAACACCGCCAGACGGCCATCGCGCAGGTGCTGCAGGCGATCGCTGCGCATCGGCTCGGGATAGTACGGCTGCGCCGGTGTGGCGTAGATCACCTGCGTCGGGCAGGCGATGGCCTGCAGCAGGTTGTCGATCTGGCCTTCGCTGAGGCGGATCGCAGTGGGCAGCATCAGGCGCGGGTCGCTGCACCAGCGGTAACCACCTTCGACCGGCTCCACGCCGCGCTCGACCAGCAGCCGTGCACAGCGCTCGCTGAGCTGGTTGGTCATCATCCGCGCGCGGATCGGCGCGGCGAGGTCGGGGAACACGCGCAGCTGCTTGCGTGCCAGTGCGCGTGTGGCATTCACATGCTTGCGCAGGCGGTTGGCGGTTTCTTCCTCAGGACCACGCAGGCCGCCGAGTGCTTCGATCGCCACCAGCCGTTCGACACGGTCGCTGACCGAGGCGGTGAGGCTGGCGATGCCGGCGCCCATCGAATGGCCAAGCAGGCTGAAACGGTCCCAGCCCAGCGCGTCGGCGACGTCGAGTACGTGACAGATGGCGGCGGCCGTGGTGTAGCTGGCACCGGCCGGCAGATGCGCGCTGTGGCCGTGGCCGGGCAGGTCGATGGCCACCAGCTGCAACGACGACAGGTGCGGCGCCAGCGGCACGAAGCTGGCCGCGTTGTCGAGCCAGCCATGCAGGGCCAGCACGCGCGGGCCATCACCGTAGTTGCGCAGGCCGGCGACGCGCGCGCCACCGACCTCGAGTTCAAACGGCTGCAGGCTCATGCCAGTGACGCCACGGCCAGCCGTGCCAGCGCACGCGCGTGCTCCGGTTCGGCGTTGAGGCAGGGGATGTAGCGCATCGTCGCGCCGCGCTCGGCCAGTGTTTCGGTGAAGCCCAGTGCCACTTCTTCCAGCGTCTCCAGACAGTCGGTGGCGAAGCCCGGACACACCACGTCGATCTGCTTCACGCCGGATTCGGCCAGCGCCCACAGGCTGGGCTCGGCATACGGCTGCAGCCAGCGCTCGCGGCCGAAGCGCGACTGATAGCCCATCTGCCAGTCGTCCCTGCCCAGCTCCAGCGCCTTGGCGATGGCCTGCGCACTGGCCTCGCAGCGCTGCGGATACGGATCGCCGGCATCGGCCAGGCGCTGCGGAATGCCGTGGAAGGAGAACATCAGTTTCTGGCCACGACCATGCTGTTCCCAGTAGCGGCGGATCGAGCCGGCAACGGCGTCGACCCAGCCCGGATCGACCGAATAGTCGCGTACCAGGCTCACGGTCACGCCCGGATTGCGGCGCTGCCAGGCATCGACGCGGTCTTCGACCGAGGCGGTGGTGGTGGTGGAGTACTGCGGGTACAGCGGCAGCACCACGATGCGGCGCGCACCGTCGGCCGCCAGCCGGTCGAGTTCGCTGGCCAGCGCCGGTTCGCCATAGCGCATTGCATGGCGCACCGTCAGGGTCGGCAACAGCGCTTGCATGGCCTGCGCCAGCTGGCGCGTATGCACCATCAGCGGAGAGCCCTCCGGCAGCCAGACCTGGGCGTACTTGGCCGCTGAACGGCTGCTGCGCAGCGGCAGGATCAGTCCGCGCAGCAACGGCTGCCACAGCAGTGCCGGGATCGAGACCACGCGGGGGTCGGACAGGAATTCAGCCAGGTAACGGCGTACGGCGGGGGCCGTCGGCGTCTCGGGCGTGCCTAGGTTGACCGCCAGCACGGCGGTATCGGGTGCGTCGAGCATGAGCGGTATTGTCGCCGATCCGGTGCCGCGCCGGGATGCAGGGTTCGGATTGCAGGCATAGCGCGCATCAATGTGAGCAGGGAACGCTCATTGGGGATTCATGACAACACTACTAATTTCAGTCACTTGCTATATCTTCCTATGGACTGACTTCTGGAGCCTGCCATGCGTCGCCCGATCCAAGCCCTGCTGATCGCCGCCAGCCTGCTGTCCAGCCAGGCCATGGCCGGACCGCAGGAAGACCAGCGTGCCCGCAATGCCGTGCGCGTGCTGGCTGAAATCCAGGAAATCCCTGAACAGGGCATTCCGGACAAATTGCTCGACGAAGGCCGCGCGGTCATCGTCATTCCCGACACGATCAAAGCCGGTCTGGTCATTGGCGGTCGTCGTGGCCACGGCCTGATGTCCGTGCGCATGCCCAACGGTGCCTGGTCCAATCCGGTGTTCGTGAAGCTCACCGGCGGCAGCATCGGCTTCCAGGCCGGCGTGCAGTCCTCCGATGTGGTGCTGGTGTTCCGCAACGACCGTAGCCTGGACAACCTGGTCAACGGCAAGTTCACGCTGGGCGCCGATGCGGGTGTCGCCGCCGGCCCGGTCGGCCGCAATGCCGCCGCCGCCACCGACGGTCAGCTGAAGGCCGAAATCTGGTCCTGGTCGCGCGCCCGCGGCCTGTTCGCCGGTGTCGCCCTGGATGGTGCGGTGCTGCAGATCGACGATGCCGCCAATCTGGACGCCTACGGCAGCAACACCACGCCGCGCATGATCTTCGAAGGCCGCGCGGCCGGTTCGCCGTCGATGGATGTGGTCACGTTCCGCGACCGCCTGGAAGAGGCCACCTACGCCGCGCGTAACAACCGCAGCGGCAACGGCGGTAACGCGCCGCGTCCGGCAGCGGCCCCGGCGGTTGCTCCGGCGCCTGTTCAGGCAGCGCCGGCCGCCCCGCCCGAAGCCACCACCGCACCGCTGCAGAACGTGCCGCAGAACCCGCCGCCGCAGCAGCAGGGCTTCCAGCCGGTCAACGACGGCGAAATCCGCACGGAAACGCTGGGCGGAAACTGACTTTCGTCACGCGCGCCGGCTAACACCCGGTGCGCTATGCTCGACAGCCTGATCACTAACGTAACGAGCGTCTTTATGGGCAGTTTCAGCATCTGGCATTGGTTGGTCGTGCTGGCCATCGTCCTGCTGGTGTTCGGCACCAAGCGCCTGACCAGTGGCGCCAAGGATCTCGGTTCGGCGGTCAAGGAATTCAAGAAGGGCATGCGCGACGAGGACAAGCCGAACGCGCAGCTGGGCGATGAATCGCGCAGTCAGGACGCCTCGCGCGCCGCGCAGGACGAGCACGACCGTAACGCTCGCTGATCCGGAGCGGTCGCGGTGTTTGATATCGGCTTCAGCGAGCTGCTGGTGATTGCAGTGGTCGCCCTGGTGGTGCTCGGTCCCGAGCGCCTGCCCAAGGCGGCCCGCTTCGCCGGCCTGTGGGTGCGACGTGCCCGTAATCAGTGGGATTCGGTGAAACAGGAACTGGAGCGCGAACTGCAGGCCGAGGACATCAAGCGGCAGATGCAGGACGTGCGCCAGGGCATGCAGGACACCGAGAACCAGCTGCGCGCCAGCGGTGAAGCGATCCGTCGCGAAGCGCAGGAGGCCCAGCAGCAGGGCGATACGCTGGCGCAGGAGGTGCGTACACCCGCACAGGCCGATCTGCCGCCACATTTGAGCCAGCCGGCCGAGACCGAAGCGCCGGCACAGGATGGCGGGCCGGTTTCGACCACGGCTGCTACGGAAGGCGCTGTTTCTTCAGGGGCCGTTCCTGCCACGTCCCCTGAAGCCGGCCCGACGCCGCCGACGCAGAGCACGGAGCGTCATCCATGAGTGAACAGGATTTCGGCGAAAGCTCGCTGGTCGAACATCTGGTGGAACTGCGCGGCCGCCTGGTGCGCGCATTGCTGGGCCTGGGCGTGGTGCTGCTGGCGCTGCTGCCGTTTACCCAGAAGCTCTACAACGCGCTGGCCGAACCGCTGGTCTCGCAGCTGCCGAACGGGCAGACGATGATCGCCACCAACCCGGCCGGTGCGTTCTTCGCCCCGCTGAAGCTGACTTTCTTCGTGGCCCTGTTCGTGGCGGTGCCGTGGCTGCTGTACCAGCTGTGGGCGTTCGTTGCCCCGGGCCTGTATGCGCGCGAGAAGCGCCTGGCGGTGCCGTTGCTGGTGTCGTCGGTGCTGCTGTTCTACGCCGGCTGTGCCTTTGCCTACTTCCTGGTGCTGCCGGCGGTGTTCCACTTCCTGACCACCTTCAGCCCGGACGTGATCGCGATCACTCCGGATGCGAACGCCTACCTGGATTTCGTGCTGGCGATCTTCTTTGCCTTCGGCGGCAGCTTCGAACTGCCGGTGGCGATGGTGATCCTGGTGCTGCTGGGCTGGGTGACGCCGCAGCAGTTCAAGGAAGGCCGTGGCTACGCGATCGTCGGCATCTTCGTGGTGGCCGCAGTGCTGACCCCGCCGGACGTGGTCTCGCAGCTGATGTTGGCGATTCCGATGTGCCTGCTCTACGAGCTGGGCATCCACGCCGCACGCTGGCTGGTGCCGTCGTCGGTAGTGAAGAAACCCGCCGCCTGAAAGAAAAAAAGGGGACGGAGGGGATTAAGTCGTTAGCTGCACACACTGGGCATAAACGACTTAATCCCCTCCGTCCCCTTTTTCCGTCAGGCGTGGAACACGTCGCTTGAGGTCGGCGTGGTCGGGATCGGTGGGGCCGCGCGGCTGCCGCGATGCACGAACATCTGCTTCCACGCGGCGTAGACCGCGCCGACATACAGCGGCATCAGCACCGTGGTCAGCACCAGCTGGGCGATGAAGGCCGCAGCCAGCGGGCCACCGATCAGCATCGCGATCTGGATCACGATCACGAACAGGATGTACATGCAGAACGCGGCGATCAGGCCGAGCGCGGCGAACACGAACATCGCGCCGATGTTCTCGATGCAGCCCTGCAGGCTCAGGCGCAGCGCATGCATGCCGCTCTGCTTGTCGAACACCACCAGCGCCGGCTGGGTGAACATCGCCAGCGACAGCGCCACCGCGCTCAGGAACACCAGCAGCATCCACAGCGCGATGCGCTTGGCCGGCAGGTTGGCGACCAGCGCGGCCGCATCATCCGGCTTGATCTGCTGGCCACTGCGGCTGATCTCTTCCATCTTGGTCATGACCTCGCTGAAGGCGGTGAAGCCCTCGCGGCCGATCATCATGAACAACAGCGCGCCCAGCAGCAGGACCGCCAGCACCTGGATCGCCAGCGGCACCAGCAGGTGGCTGACGCGGTGGTCGCGGATCGGCTGCAGCAGGTGCGAGGCCAGGCCCGGGCGGCCTTCGTCGATCTCGCCCACGGCATACAGCATGCCGCCGAACATGATCGGCGAAATGGCCAGGGTCATGAGCTGTACTGCCATGCCGGCGGCGCCGGGAATCAAGGTCGACAGCAGGGTCACCACCCAGCTCACCAGCAGCCAGGTCAGGCCGATCCGGGCCAGCTGCAGCGGCGCACGCCGGTACAGGGAGAACGTATCCAGCAACCACTGGGCGCCCGCCGAGGCCGGCAGCTTGCGAATCTCTTTCATGGACATCCGGGAAGGACAGGAGGGGGCCGGGCGGCTGCCCGTGCCGCCGATTATCCCTGTTTTGCCACCGGCTGGGCTGAAGACAGCCGCGCCTGGCGGACGAAGCGGCGCAACAGCTGGCGGGCCAGTGGTGCGGCGCTGACCGCGCGCTCGATGCTGCGGGCGCAGCCGCCGTGGCGGCCGATGCAGTCGGCGCGGGCGCGCACGTAGCCGCGCATGTGGTGGGTGGCGAATTCCGGATGGAACTGCACGCCCCACGCCTGGCGGCCCCAGCGGAAGGCGTGGCAGCCGTCCAGCGGCGAGCGTGCCAGCACTTCGGCACCTTCCGGGGCGCGCAGCACGGTCTGCAGGTGGGTGGCATGGGCGGCGAAATGCTGCGGCAGGCCCTGGAACAGCGGGTCCTGCGCGGCCTGCGGCTGCAGTTCCAGCTCGATCGTGCCGGACTCGCGCCCGGCCGGGTTGTAGGCCACCTCGCCACCCAGCGCGTGCGCCAGCAGCTGATGGCCATAGCAGATGCCGAATACCGGCAGGTCGTCGTGGGCGGTCTGGCGCAGCCATGCGGCGCTGCGCTCGCTCCACTCGGCGTGGTCGGTGACGAAGGCGGCCGAGCCGGTCACCAGCACGCCAGCGAAGGCATGTGGGTCGGGCAGGGCGCCACCGTGTTCGACATCGACCACCACCGTCTCGTGCTCTTCCAGCCCGGCGGCGACGCGGATCCAGTGCGGAAAGCGCCCGTAGCGGCGCAGCGACGGTACCGGGCGGCCGGTTTCAAGGATCAGGAACGGGGCTGGGTTCATCCGGGGGCGGCAGGACTGACAGGACTTCCTCGATTGTAGTCAGCCCCTGCGCCACCTTTTCAAGCCCGGCCTGGCGCAGGGTTCGCAGCCCTTCAGCCCGTGCGGCACGGCTGAAACCGGCCAGATCCATGTCGGCACGGATCTGCCCGCGCAGCCGCGAGCCCAATGGCAGCAACTCATACAGGCCGATGCGGCCAAGGAATCCGGTGCGCCGGCACTCCAGGCAACCGACCGGCCGACAGGGCGTGGCGGCATCTGGATATGCGGCATGGCTATCAGCCAGCACCGCCCAGTCGGCGGCGCCGAGGCTGTGCGGCTGCTTGCAGTGCGGGCACAGCGTGCGCACCAGGCGCTGGGCGAGGATGCCGTTGAGGGTGCTGGCCAGCAGGTAGTGCGGCACGCCAAGGTCGAGCAGGCGGGTGACCGCCGAGGGCGCATCGTTGGTATGCAGGGTGGACAGCACCAGGTGGCCGGTCAGCGAGGCCTGCACCGCCATCTGCGCGGTTTCCAGGTCGCGGATCTCGCCGATCATGATGATGTCCGGGTCCTGCCGCAGCAGCGTGCGCACGCCGCTGGCGAAATCCAGGTCGATGTTGGTCTGCACCTGCATCTGGTTGAACTCGGGCGCGATCATCTCGATCGGGTCCTCCACCGTGCACACGTTCACGTCCGGCGTGGCCAGCCGCTTCAGCGTGGAATACAGGGTGGTGGTCTTGCCCGAGCCGGTCGGGCCGGTCACCAGCACGATGCCGTGCGGACGCTCCACCAGCGCATTCCAGCCCGCCGCCTCCTGCGGGCTGAAACCGAGCTGGTCGATGCTCTTGAAGGCGGCATCAGGGTCGAAGATGCGCATCACGCACTTCTCGCCGAAGGCGGTGGGCATGGTCGACAGGCGCATCTCGACCTCGCGGCCGCCCGGCGAACGGGTCTTGATGCGGCCATCCTGCGGGCGCCGGCGTTCGGCCAGGTCCATGCGGCCGAGCACCTTGATGCGGCTGACCACCGCGGTCATCACCGCCGGCGGTACCTCGAACACCTTGTGCAGCACGCCGTCGATGCGGAAGCGCATGCGCCCCATTTCGCGGCGCGGCTCCAGGTGGATGTCCGACGCGCGCTGCTCGTAGGCGTACTGCAGCAGCCAGTCCACGATATGCACGATGTGCTGGTCGTCGGCATTGACGTCGCCGGTGCGGCCCAGCTCCACCAGCTGTTCGAAGCTGGGCAGGGTGGTATTGGCTTCGCCACGCACGTCGCCACGGGCGCCGCGCACCGAGCGGGTCACCCCGTAGAACTCCATGGTGTAGCGGTGCAGGTCCAGCGGGTTGACCACCGCCAGCTCGATGCGGCGGCGGGTCAGGTGCTGCAGGTCGCGGCGCCATTCCTGCACCAGTGGCTCGCTGGTGGCCACCAGCACGCGCTCGGCATCCACCGCCAACGGCAGGAAACGGTGGCGGCGCGCGTAGGCATGGGAGACCAGCGCGGTGACCGCGGCGACGTCGACCCGGGTCGGGTCGATGCGCAGGTAGCGGCTGCCGGTGCGCTGCGCCAGCCACTCGGTGAGGCGCTCCAGGGTCAGTTCGCCACCGCCGTTGGCGGCCAGCTTGAGGTTGGACAGCAGCACCAGCGGGTGCACTTCACTGGCGTTGCGTGCGCCCTGCGCGGAAAAACGCATGCGCTCGCGGTCCTGCTCGGCCACCAGGCCATCGGCGATCAGGGCCGCGGCAATCTGCTCGAACTGCAGCCGTCCCCACGGCAGCGGTACGCCGCCAGCCTCGCCGGGCGTGCCCACCGGCAGCCGATGTTCCATCTGCCTGCTCCTCCCGGGTACGGAATGCCCCGCAGGTCGGCCGTTATACTAACGCACCCCCTTGCCGGCCAAGACTCGTACGCATGTCCGCGACCCCGACCGTTCCGATCACCTTCCAGGGCCTGATCCAGACCCTGAACCAGTTCTGGGCCCAGCAGGGCTGCGTGCTCATCCAGCCGCTCGACCTGGAGGTGGGCGCCGGTACCTTCCACCCGGCCACATTCCTGCGTGCGATCGGTCCGGAGAGCTGGAACGCGGCCTACGTGCAGCCCTCGCGCCGCCCGACCGACGGCCGCTACGGCGAGAACCCGAACCGTTTGCAGCGCTACTACCAGTACCAGGTGGCGATGAAGCCGGCGCCGGACAACATCCAGCAGCTGTACCTGGATTCGCTGAAGGCACTGGGCATCGATCCGCTGGTGCACGACCTGCGTTTCGTCGAGGACAACTGGGAATCGCCGACGCTGGGCGCCTGGGGCCTGGGCTGGGAAGTCTGGCTCAACGGCATGGAGGTGACCCAGTTCACCTACTTCCAGCAGGCCGGTGGCCTGGAGTGCCGCCCGGTGCTGGGCGAGATCACCTATGGTCTCGAACGCCTGTGCATGTACCTGCAGAACTGCGACAACGTCTACGACCTGGTCTGGACCTACGGCCCGGACGGCCAGCCGGTGACCTACGGCGACGTGTACCACCAGAACGAAGTGGAGCAGAGCACCTACAACTTCGAATACGCCGACGTGGAAGAAATGTTCCACCGCTTCGATGCCTGCGAGCGTGAAGCGCAGAAGCTGGTGGAAGTGAACCTGCCGCTGCCGGCCTACGAACAGGTGATGAAGGCCAGCCACACCTTCAACCTGCTGGATGCGCGCCGCGCGATCAGCGTGACCGAGCGCCAGCGCTACATCCTGCGCGTGCGCGCGCTGGCCCAGGCGGTGGCCAAGGCGTACTACGAGCAGCGCGAGAAGCTGGGCTTCCCGGGTGCGAAGAAGGCCTGACGGCCTTCCTGCACCGACCCGCTTTTCACCCACTACCCGGGGCGCCGGACGCGTTGCGCGCTGCGCCCCCACCACAGGATCGAACCGATGAGCCAACTGTCCCCCCTGCTGATCGAACTGGGCACCGAGGAGCTGCCGGTCAAGGCGCTGCCGGGCCTGGCCCAGGCGTTCTTCGACGGTGTCGTCGAAGGCCTGCGCAAGCGCGGCGTCGCGCTGGAACTGGGCGATGCGCGCCCGTTGTCGACCCCGCGCCGCCTGGCCGTGCTGCTGCCGGGCGTCGGCCTGGAACAGCCGGAACAGCACAGCGAAGTGCTGGGCCCGTACCTGAACATCGCGCTGGATGCCGAAGGCCAGCCGACCAAGGCCCTGCAGGGCTTCGCCGCCAAGGCCGGGATCGACTGGACCGCGCTGGAAAAGACCACCGACAACAAGGGTGAGCGCTTCGTGCACCGCGCGGTGACCCCGGGCGCGAGCACCGCCAGCCTGCTGCCGGAGATCCTGCGCGAGGCGATTGCGGCGATGCCGATTCCCAAGCCGATGCGCTGGGGCGACCACGCCTGGGGCTTCGCGCGCCCGGCGCATTGGCTGGTGCTGCTGCACGGTGCCAACGTGGTCGAGGCCGAGCTGTTCGGCCTGCAGGCCGGCCGTGTCAGCCGCGGCCATCGTTTCCACCACGACCAGGCCGTGTCGCTGGCCCAGCCGCAGGACTACGTTGAAGCCCTGCGCGCCGCCTTCGTGCTGGTCGACCCGAGCGAGCGCCGCGCGCGCATCGTCGCCGAGGTCGAGGCCGCTGCGGCCAAGGCCGGTGGCAGCGCCCGCATCACCGACGACAATCTGGAACAGGTGGTGAACCTGGTCGAATGGCCGTCGGCAGTGCTGTGCAGCTTCGAACGCGCGTTCCTGGCGGTGCCGCAGGAAGCGCTGATCGAGACGATGGAGATCAACCAGAAGTTCTTCCCGGTGCTGGATGCCGCTGGCACCCTGACCGAGAAGTTCATCGGCATCGCCAACATCGAATCGAAGGACGTGGCCGAAGTGGCCAAGGGCTATGAGCGCGTGATCCGCCCGCGCTTCGCCGATGCCAAGTTCTTCTTCGACGAGGACCTGAAGCAGGGCCTGGTGTCGATGGGCGACGGCCTGAAGACGGTGACCTACCAGGCCAAGCTGGGCAGCGTGGCCGACAAGGTGGCGCGCGTGGCCGCTCTGGCCGAAGTGATCGCCCCCCAGGTCGGCGCCGACGCCGCGCAGGCCAAGCGGGCCGCGCAGTTGGCCAAGAACGACCTGCAGTCGCGCATGGTCAACGAATTCCCGGAACTGCAGGGCATCGCCGGCCGCCACTACGCCGTGGCCGGTGGTGAATCGCAGGAGGTGGCGCTGGCCATCGACGAGGCCTACCAGCCGCGCTTCGGCGGTGACGACATCGCGCTATCGCCGCTGGGCAAGGTGCTGGCGATTGCTGAACGTGTCGACACGCTGGCCGGTGGCTTCGCCGCTGGCCTGAAGCCGACCGGCAACAAGGACCCGTTCGCCCTGCGCCGCAACGCGCTGGGCCTGGCCCGCACGATCATCGAAAGCGGCTTCGAGCTGGACCTGCGCGCGCTGCTGGCCAGCGCCAACGCCGGCCTGGCCGCGCGCAACGTGCAGGCCGACGTCGGCGAGCTGTACGACTTCATCCTCGACCGCCTGAAGGGCTACTACGCCGACAAGGGCGTGCCGGCCACGCACTTCAACGCGGTCGCCGAGCTGAAGCCGGCCTCGCTGTACGACTTCGGCCGCCGCCTGGATGCGATCGGCACCTTCGCCGCGCTGCCGGAAGCCGAGGCGCTGGCTGCGGCCAACAAGCGCATCCGCAACATCCTCCGCAAGGCCGAAGGCGACATCCCGGCCCAGATCGACCCGGCGCTGCTGCAGGAAGACGCCGAGCGCGCGCTGGCTGAAGCGGTCACCGCGGCCATCGACGACACCGGCGCCAGCCTGCAGCACAAGGACTATGTGGCTGTGCTGGCGCGCCTGGCACGCCTGCGCCCGCAGGTCGACGCGTTCTTCGATGGCGTGATGGTCAATGCCGAGGATCCGGCGCTGCGTGGCAACCGCCTGGCGCTGCTGACGATGCTGGGCGAGCGCCTGGGCAAGGTGGCAGCGATCGAGCATCTGTCGAGCTGATTGGCGGCCCATCCACGCATGGCGTGGATCTACTGGCATTGCCACCGCGCATCGGATCGGTCTGTGGGTTGCCGGCCAGCGGCCGGCACTACCGGATCACCGCTGGCGGATGTCCATCGGGGTCATTGCCGGCATCGCGCACGATGCCGGCATCCTCGGCTGCGATCACGACGATCGCCACAAAGGCGCGTATTTTGACCGCCACTTAACAACCGATCCCGAATGACGTGATGCATTTCGCATCGTCACCTTCGGTCGGTATGCTGTGCCGCATGCAGCCAAAGAAATACGCCCTGCCGCTGATGGTCCTGTCGCTGGCCGCCACCTCCGTGGCCCACGCGCGCGGCACCATCGACAAGGTGGACATCAAGGGATTGGACAAGGGCGACGACGCCGCAATCATCGAGAACATTCAGGAATCGCTGTCGCTGTACGACACGATCGGCAAGGAACAGGGCGAATCGCGCCTGGAGTACCTGCTGTCACAGGCCGAGCGGCAGACCCGCCAGGCACTGGAACCGTTCGGGTACTACAACCCGGTGATCAAGGTCGAGGCACCGCGCGAGGACGAGCACGTGCGCGTGCTGATCCATGTCGACAAGGGCACCCCGGTGACCGTCCGCCGCGAGCACATCGACATCACCGGGCCGGCGATGTACGACCAGTACCTGCAGGACGATCTGGCCGCGTTCAAGCCGCGCAAGGGCCAGCGTTTCGAACACACGCAGTACGAAGCCAGCAAGATCACCGTCACCCGTCGCCTGGCCGAACGTGGCTATTTCGATGCCGACTACACCCAGCGTCAGGTGCAGATCACCCGTGCCGACAACGCCGCCGACATCGACCTGACCTGGGACAGCGGCCGCCGCTACAACATGGGACCGGTGCGTTTCGAGCAGGACTACTTCGTCGACAAGCTGTTCGATCCGCTGGTCTACTGGGAACAGGGCAGCTACTTCCACGAGGGCAAGCTGGACCGGCTGCGCGAGTCGCTGACCAAGCTGGACTACTTCAGCGTGATCGACATCCAGCCGCGGCCCGACCAGGCCGATGCGAACGGCGAAGTGCCGGTGGATGTGAAGCTGACCCGTGCCAAGCGCACCATCTACACCGCGGGTCTGAGCTACGGCAGCGAAAGTGGCCCGGGTGTGCGCGGTGGCATCGAACGGCGGTGGCTGAACAACCGCGGCCACAAGATGAACACGCAGCTGGACTATGCGCAGAAGCGCAAGAGCCTGGTCACCAGCTACCGCATTCCGGCCTTCAACTGGCTTGATGGCTGGTACACCTTCGCTGCCAGCGCCTACGACGAGCAGACCGACTACATCGACCTGCGCAACTTCAAGCTGATCGCCAGCCGCAGCGGTGAGATCAACGAACACTGGACCGCGATCGCCTCGATCAACGCACTGCGCGAGCGCTGGCGCTATGCCTCCGGCACCGAATTCGCCGACGCGGTCTACAACACGTCGACGCTGGTGTACCCGCAGATGGTCGCCGACTACGTCAACGTCGATGACGAACTGTTCCCGCGCAAGGGCATCAGCGGTACTGCGACGATGCGTGCCGGCGTTGAAGGTGCCGGTTCGGACACCAGCTTCGTGCAGGCCAATGCCGTGCTGCGCTGGTACATCCCGATGGGCGAAAGCAACCGCCTGATCCTGCGCGGCGAGGGTGGCACCACCTGGACCAGTGATCTGGTGGCCATGCCGCCCAGCCTGCGCTACTTCGCCGGTGGTGACCGCAGCATCCGCGGCTATGCCTATCGCGAGGTGGGCCCGCGGACCCCGGCACCGGACAAGTACGCGCTGGGCGCCAAGAACCTGGTGATCGGCTCGGCCGAGTATGAGCACTACTTCAATGGTGGCCCGTGGGGTGCGGCGGTGTTCGTCGATACCGGCAGCGCCTTCGACAACACCATCGATCTGCATACCGGCGTCGGCTTCGGCGTGCGCTGGAAATCGCCGGTGGGCCCGGTGCGCGTGGATATCGCGCATGGCTTGAACAACCCGGATTCGCAGTTCCAGCTGTACCTCAACATCGGAGCGGACCTGTGAGTACGCCCGCACCGACTCCGAACCCGAGCACGCCGCCGCGCGTGCGCTTCTACCGCCGCCGCCGCTTCTGGGCCTGGTCCGGTGTGGGCGTGCTGGGCCTGGTGCTGCTGGCCCTGCTGGCGGTGTACTGGCTGCTGCAGACCGTGGCCGGCCGTGACGTGCTGCTGGCGCAGGTGGTGGCACGGCTGCCGGTGGGCGCCAGCTTCACCTGGGACAAGGTGGACGGCCCGGTGGCCGGTCCGCTGACCCTGTACAACGTCGACTTCCGCTACGACGACATCCATTTCCACGCCGAGCGCGCCCATCTGGAGCCGGACCTGCGCCCGCTGCTGGGCCGCAAGCTGCTGCTGGACAAGCTGGAGCTGACCAACGCGACGCTGAACCTGGCCAAGAGTGACGAGCCGTTCAAGCTGCCGTCGTGGCCGGATTCGCTGCCGCAGATCGAAATGCCGTTGGCGATCCAGGCCGATGCCATCGCCATCGACGGCTTCCGCATCAGCCAGGCCAACGAGCCGGTGATCGACATCAGTCGCGTGCGCGGCGGCATCGAGATCGCCAATGGCGAGTTCCAGGCACACAAACTGGTGGTGGACAGCGACATGGGCAATTTCACCGCCCAGGGTCGTTACATCCCGGCCAAGGACTACGACACCGATGTGACCGTCACCGCGGTGCTGCCGGCGCCGCGTGGCCGCACGGCCGCCACCGTCGGCCTGGTCGCGCGCGGTGACCTGTCGCACATGGAAGTGGCCGTAGCCGGGCGCGCGCCGAAGCCGCTGCACGCGATGCTGGTGTTCGATGGCCGCACCGATCCGAGCTGGAGCGCCAGCATCCGCAGTGACGAGCTGGATCTGGCGCTGCTGTCGCCGGCACTGGCCAGCTCGGCGATCGCGCCGCTGGCACTGGACTTCACCGCCGCCGGCAAGGGCGGCAACGCCAACCTGCGTGGCAAGGTGAAACAGGGCGATCAGGAACTGGAACTGGCACCGTCGGTGGTGTCGCTGCAGGACCAGGTGCTGAAAGTCTCACCGCTGCTGGTGAAGGGTCTTGGCGGTGAGGCGCGGCTGGAAGGCACCGCCGATTTCAGCCAGGAAGACCAGCAGAAGCTCAACTTCTCGGTGGTCGCACATGACCTGACCTACGTGCCAGCGGCGGACCCGAACACCGCCGGCAGCGCCCCGGTGCCGGTCACCTTGAAGGAAGCACGCTTCGGCCTGGCCGGTACCCTGAAGGCCTGGGCGGCGATCGGCCGCGCCGAGGTCGAGCGCGACGCGCAGAAGGCACAGCTGCACTTCGATGTGCGCGGCAACGATCAGGCCGCGTCGATCCACCAGCTGCAGGCGCAGACCCCGGGTGGCCAGCTGCAGGTGGAAGGCCAGGTGGCGTGGGCACCGCAGCTGGACTGGGATGCCAAGGCCACGCTGAAGGACTTCGACCCCGGCTATTTCGTGCCGGGATGGAATGGCCGCCTGTCCGGCAACCTGGCCTCCAAGGGCCGCCAGCTGCCGCCGCCGGCAAACGCACCGCCGGGTACCGCCGGCACGTTGGAAGCCACGGTCGATCTGCCGTCGTTGAAGGGCGTGCTGCGTCAGCGCAACCTGGACGCGCAGGGCAAGTTCGCGCTGCAGGGCGCGCAGGGCCAGGGTGACCTGAAGCTGTCGCTGGGCAGCAGCCGGGTGACCGCTTCGGGCAAGGTCGGTGACCGCCTCGACATCGATGCGCGTTTCGAACCGCTGCAGCTGAGTGACCTGCTGCCGGGCGCCGATGGCGGCCTGCGTGGCCAGGTACAGGTGAAGGGCCCGCGCGATGCGCCGGACATCACCGCCGACCTGGTCGGCAACAACCTCAACTGGGACGGCTACGGCGCCGAGAGCGTGAGCATCAAGGGCCACCTGCCGTGGCGCGGCGACAGCGGCACGCTGGCGATCCAGGGCCAGGAGGTCAATGCCGGCATGCTGCTGGAACGCTTGAATGTGGATGCGCAGGGCAGTGTCTCCAACCTGCGCCTGGCCGCGCAGACCCGCAACGAGATGGGCGCGATCGAGCTGCAGGGCAGCGTGCGCCAGCAGGGCGCGCAGTGGCGCGGCGAGCTGGCCGCGCTGCGCATCGCACCGGTGAAGGGCGATGCCTGGTCGCTGCGTGCACCGGCGGCGTTCGCGATCAACGGCAGCACCTACACGCTGGGCGAAGCCTGCCTGGCCGCCGCCAGCAGCGGCACACTGTGCGCACAGGCCAACTGGCCGCGCGAGGGCCTGGTGGTGCGCAGTGATGCGCTGCCACTGGCGCTGGTGCAGCCGTGGTTGCCGCCGCAGTCCGGCCGTCGCATCTACCTGCGTGGCGATGTCAGCCTGGATGCGCAGATCCGCCCGCGCGGCAACGCCTGGGAAGGCCATGTGGAAGTGCGCTCGAAGGAAGGCGGCGTGCGCCTGGGTGAGAACCGCAATGCCGTGGGCGACACCACCCGTGGCGAGCTGGTGCGCTACGACCAGTTCTCGCTCAAGCTCGACATGACCCCGGCCAGCATCAAGGGCTACCTGGGCATGGGCTTCCAGGGCAACGGCTTCGTCGATGCCAGGATGCAGACCGGTTGGGAAGCCAGCGCGCCGTTGAACGGCGAGCTCTATCTCAACATGTCGCGGCTGTACTGGCTGGAGCTGTTCTCGCCGGACATCGTGCGACCGACCGGCCTGATCGAAGGCCACGTCAGCCTGCGCGGCACGCGTGGCCAGCCGTCGCTGGGCGGTGACGCGCAGCTGAGCAACTTCAAGGGTGAATTCCCGGCACTGGGCCTGACCTTCGACCAGGGCAAGGGCAGCTTCGTGGCCCAGCCCGATGGTTCAGCCAAGATCACCGCGCAGGCCAACTCCGGCCAGGGCACGCTGTACGTGGATGGTGGCCTGTCGTGGTTCGGCGATGCACAGCCGCTGCAGTTGAAGATCCACGGCGACAATGTGCTGCTGTCCAACACCAGCGAGCTGCGCATCGTCGCCAATCCCAACCTCGACTTCACCCTGGCCAAGGCCGCGATGGAGCTGCGTGGCACCGTGCACGTGCCCGAGGCCGACATCGATCTGGAGCGCCTGGACCGCGGCACCTCGGTGTCCGAAGACGTGGTGGTGCTCGACCCGGCCGATCCGGAAGAGTCGCGTACCTCGCCGCTGGACATGGAGCTGACGGTCAGCCTCGGTGACAAGGTGAAGATGACCGGCTTCGGCCTGAAGGGCGCGCTGACCGGCAAGATGCAGGTCTGGGCCAAGCCTGGCCGCGAAATGACCGCCAATGGTGGGCTGGAAGTGAGTGGCCGCTACAAGGCGTACGGGCAGGACCTGACCATCACCCGCGGCAACCTCACCTGGAACTACAACGCGGTGTCCGACCCGCGCATCAACATCCGCGCCGAGCGCCGGATCGGTGATGTCACCGCGGGTATCGACGTGACCGGGCGTGCGCAGCAGCCGCGTGCGGACGTGTGGTCCGATCCGGCGATGTCGCAGTCCGAAGCCCTGGCTTATCTGGTGCTGGGACGCAGCTTGACCGGCGCCAGCAGCGACCAGACGCAGCAGGTCAATGCGGCCTCGGCGGCATTGTCGGCCGGCAGCGGCCTGCTGGCCTCGCAGCTGGGTGCCAAGCTGGGCCTGGACGATGCCGGCGTGAGCCAGTCGCGCGCGCTGGGTGGCTCGGTGATCGGCGTCGGCAAGTACATCTCGCCCAAGCTGTACGTCGGTTACGGCGTGTCGCTGGTCGGTGCCGGTTCGGTGATCACGCTGAAGTACCTGCTGCGTCGCGGCTTCGACGTGGAAGTGGAATCGAGCACGGTGGAAAACCGCGGTTCGATCAACTGGCGACGGGAGAAGTAACGATGCGGTAGTGCCGGCCGCTGGCCGGCAACTGCACCGTATCTCCCGAGTTGCGTGGGTTGCCGGCCAGCGGCCGGCACTACCGTGCACGACGGCCCCAACCATCGGCCGTTGCCCCATCCGCCCCCAGCGGCTATGGTCCCGGGCTGTTCTGTCGTACCGGATTGCCCCATGTCACCACGCAAAGCCCTTCCCACTGCCCTGGCCCTGGGCCTGACCCTCGCCGCCGGCGCCCACGCCGATGAAGGCATGTGGATGCCGACCCAGCTGCCGGAGCTGGCCAAGCCGCTGCAGGCCGCAGGCTTCAAGGGCAATCCGGCCGACCTGGCCAATGTCACCGCACCGCCGCTGAGCGCGGTGGTGCGTGCCGGTGGCGGCACCGGCTCGTTCGTATCGTCGGACGGCCTGCTGCTGACCAACCACCACGTGGCGATGGGCGTGATCCAGTACAACAGCTCGCCCGAGCACGACCTGATCAATGGTGGCTTCATCGCCAAGGACCGCGCCGACGAGCGCCCGGCCAACCCGGACTTCCGCGTGCTGGTCACCGTCGGCTTCGACAAGGTGACCGACCAGGTGCTGGCGCAGGCGCGTGGCAAGACCGGCCGTGCCTACTTCGATGCGGTGGATGCGGCCAGCAAGCAGATCGTGGCCGAGTGCGAGAAGGACGGCAGCGTGCGCTGCTCGGTGGCCAACATGTACTACGGCACCGATTTCTACCGCATCGCGCAGCTGGAGCTGAGCGACGTGCGCCTGGTGTATGCGCCGCCGCGAGCGATCGGCAACTACGGCGATGAGATCGACAACTTCATGTGGCCGCGCCACACCGGCGACTTCACCCTGCTGCGTGCCTACGTCGGCAAGGACGGCAAGCCCGCCGCCTACAGCAAGGACAACGTGCCCTACCAGGCGCCGGCGCACCTGCAGATGTCGGTGGAAGGTCCGAAGGAAGGTGACTACGCGATGCTGGCCGGTTACCCGGGCATCACCTACCGCCACCGTACCGCGGCCGAATTCGCTGGCCAGATCGATACCGTGCTGCCGCGCCGCGTGTCGGTGTTCCAGCAGATGATCGACACCATCGAGGCCGCCAGCGCCAAGGACGCGCAGGCGCGCACCCGCTACGCCTCGCAGCTCCAGTCGCTGAAGAACAACCGCAAGCGCGCCGCCGGTGAGCTGGAAGGCCTGTTGCGCAGCGACGCCAAGGCCCAGCGTGCCGCCGACGAGACGGCGATGCTGGCTGCTACCGACCGCAAGTACCAGGGCGATATCAAGGCGCTGCTGACCAACCTGTCGCAGGGCGCGGCGGTGGGCGAACGCGACCTGCTGCTGGACCAGATGGCCGCACAGAGCCAGCTGCTGCGCTCGGCGCTGCTGCTGGAACGCCTGCGCATCGAATCGGCCAAGCCGGACGCGCAGCGCGAGAGTGGTTTCCAGCAGCGCGACCAGGCGATGATCGAAGGCGTGCTCAAGCAGGTTCAGCGCCGTTACGCGCCGGAGGTCGAGAAGGCGCTGCTGACCACCCTGCTGACCCGCTACCAGCAGCTGCCTGACGCGCAGCGCGTGACCGAGTTCGATACGGCCTTCGGCCGTACCCCGGAGCAGCTGGCCAAGGCACTGGACACCCTGTACGCCGGCACCCAGCTGGGTGACGAGGCGCAGCGCCTGTCGCGCTTCGCTGCTGCACGCGAAGGCAAGGCACTGGCCGCCGATCCGCTGATCGCCGTGGCCGGCCCGCTGGTGGCCGCGCAGCTGCGCATCGAGAACGAAAGCAAGACCCGCGAAGGCGAGCAGCTGCGCCTGCGCCCGGCCTACATGCAGGCGCTGTTCGCCTGGCGTGCCAAGCAGGGCCGCGCGGTGTACCCGGATGCCAACCGCACCCTGCGCATCAGCTACGGCAAGGTCGAGGCGCTGCATCCGCGCGACGGCGTGACCTACTCGCCGGTGACCACCGTGGCCGGCATCGTCGAGAAGAACACCAACGCCTATCCGTTCGATGCGCCCAAGCCGCTGCTGGCCGCGATCGCCAAGGGTGACTTCGGCAGCACCGCCGACCCGGCGCTGAAGACCCAGACGGTCAACTTCCTGACCAACCTGGATACCACCGGCGGCAACTCCGGCTCGCCGGTGCTCAACGCCAAGGGCGAACTGATCGGCCTGAACTTCGACAGCAACTGGGAATCGGTCAGCGCCAGCTGGTGGTTCGACCCGCGCTACAAGCGCGCCGTGCACGTGGACATGCGCTACCTGCGCTGGCTGCTGGCCAAGGTCTACCCGGCGCCGGAACTGCTGAAGGAAATGGGCGTGCCGGCCCAGTAAGAAGCCGGCCACGACCAATGGTCGTGGCCCGCACCGCGTAGGCCCCCACCTTGGTGGGGGTGGTTGTCCCCAACGAGCCCGCACCCCCGGCCACGCCTGGCCTACACTGCGGGTTCTTCCGACGGAAACGCGCGCGTGGTCTCCAGCTGGATCCTGCTGCTGGTCTCGGTTGCCTATGCCGCGCTGCTGTTCGGCGTGGCGTGGTGGGGTGACCGTCGGCCGATGTACCCCGACCGGCCGTGGCTGCGGCCGGTGGTCTACAGCCTGGCACTGGCCGTGTACTGTTCGTCGTGGACGTTCTACGGTGCGGTCGGTACCGCCGTGCGCAACGGCGTGGGCTACCTGCCGATCTATATCGGTCCGTTGCTGCTGCTGTTGTTCGGCTGGCGCATCATCGAGCGCCTGGCGCTGATCGCGCGCAGCCAGAACGTGGTGTCCATCGCCGACTTCATCTCTTCGCGCTTCGGCCGCTCGCGGCGGCTGGCGGCACTGGTGGCGATCATCGCGCTGATCGGCATCATTCCGTACCTGGCCCTGCAGTACAAAGCGGTGGCGATGAGCCTGCAGGTGCTGACCGGCAACACCGGCCCGACCGGCTTCTTCACCGATCCCGCGCTGTACGTGGCGCTGCTGATGGCGTTGTTCGCCACCCTGTTCGGTACCCGCCAGGTCGATGCCACCGAACACCATCACGGCATGATGCTGGCGATCGCCTTTGAATCGGTGATCAAGCTGTTGGCGATGCTGGCCGTGGGCGTGTTCGCCTACCTGTGGCTGAGCAACCGCACCGACGCGGTGGTCGAGTCGGTGCATACGCTGTTCACCGGCCTGCCGCCGGTGGGTTTCATCTCGCAGACCCTGCTCAGTTTCCTCGCCATCATCTGCCTGCCGCGCCAGTTCCACGTGGCGGTGGTCGAGTGCGGTGACGTGCGCGATGTGCGCCGCGCGCGCTGGATGTTCGGCGGCTACCTGGTGCTGATCTCGGGCATGGTGCTGCCGATCGCCACCGCCGGCGTGACCCTGTTCGGTACCGGCGGCAGCGTCGCCGACGACTCGATGGTGCTGGCCCTGCCGCTGGCCGAAGGCCGCAATGCGCTGGCGTTGATCGCCTATGTGGGCGGCTTCTCGGCGGCCACCGGCATGGTGATCGTGTCGTCGATCGCGCTGGCCACCATGGTCAGCAACGATCTGGTGATGCCGGTGCTGCTGCGTCGCAGTGGCGACCATCAGGAGGCCGCCGACGTCGCCTCGCGCGTGCTGTGGATCCGCCGCCTGGCGATCCTGCTGCTGGCGCTGATGGCCTACAGCTACTACCGCACCAGCAGCAACGACAGCACGCTGGCCTCGTACGGCCTGATGGCGTTCGCGGCGGTGGCGCAGTTCGCGCCCGGCCTGATCGGCGGCCTGTACTGGCGCGGTGCCAGCCGGCGCGGCGTCGAGGTGGGCATGCTGCTCGGCTTCGCCACCTGGCTGTACACCCTGCTGCTGCCGGCGATGACCATGGCCGGCTGGGTCGACGCCGCATGGGTGCAGCACGGCCCGTTCGGCATCGAGTGGTTGCGCCCGCAGCAGCTGTTCGGCATGACCGGCTGGGATCCGCTGACCCACGGCACCTTCTGGTCACTGCTGGTCAACGCGGCGACGATGATGCTGGTGTCCGCGCGCTGGCGGCCCGGTGTCGACGAGCGGCTTCGCGCCGCGCCGTTCCTCGATCCGTATGCCGAGCGTCCGTCGGTGGCCGGTGGCTGGCCCGGTCACGTGCACGTGGGTGACCTGCTGGCACTGGCCTCGCGCGTGGTTGGCGAGCGCCATGCGCGGCGTTCGTTCTTCGAGCAGGCGCAGTCGCTGGGCCGCGAGCTGCAATCCTCGGCGCCCGCGGACCGGCCGTGGGTGCAGTTCACCGAGCGCCTGCTGGCCGCCTCGATCGGTGCGGCGTCGGCACGCCTGCTGCTGACCAGCCTGCTGCGTGGCTCGGGCATGGATCTGGGCGAAGTGGTGGCCGTGCTTGACGAAGCCGGGCAGGAGCTGCGCTTCAACCGCGAAATCCTGTCGACCACGCTGGAGAACATCAGCGCCGGGGTCAGCGTGGTCGATCCGGACATGCGGCTGACCGCATGGAATCGCCGCTACCAGGACATGTTCGGCTACCCCGACGGCATGCTCTACGTGGGCCGCCCGGTGGCCGACCTGATCCGCTACAACGCGGAGCGCGGCGAGCTGGGCGAGGGTGATATCGAAGTGCAGATCAACCGCCGCATCGGCTACATGCGTGCCGGTTCACCGCATGTGTTCGAGCGCACCCGCAGCGATGGCAAGGTGATCGAGATGCGTGGCCAGGCGCTGCCCGGCGGCGGTTACGTGACCAGCTACAACGACATCACCGACTACAAGCACGCGGAAAAAGCACTGCTGGAAGCCAACGAGACGCTGGAACAGCGCGTGGCCGAGCGCTCGCATGAGGCCGAGGTCGCGCAGCAGTCGAAGACCCGTTTCCTGGCGGCGATCAGCCACGACGTGCTGCAGCCGTTGAACGCAGCGCGCCTGTTCGCCTCGGCACTGCGCGACAGTGATCATGTGAGTGACGAGCAGAAGCATCTGGCCGAGCGTGTGGACGCTTCGTTGCGTGCGGCCGAAGAGCTGCTCGATGGCCTGCTGGATGTGTCGCGGCTGGATGCCGGCGGCCTGCATCCGGTGATCGGCGAGTTCGACGTGAGCGCGTTGATGCGTGAGCTGGCCGCGCAGTACACCCCGGTCGCGGCTGGCCGTGGCCTGCGCCTGGACCTGTTCGCACGCCCGGCGTGGGTGCGCAGTGACCGCCGCCTGCTGCGCCGCGTGCTGCAGAACTTTCTGGCCAATGCGCTGCGCTACACCCGCCAGGGTCGCATCGTGCTGGCCGTGCGCCAACGCGGCGACGAAGTGGAGCTGCAGGTATGGGATACCGGTCCCGGCATTCCCGAGCACCACATGCGGCAGATCTTCGACGAGTTCCATCGCTACCAGCAGCCGTTCGACTGGGGTGAACAGGGGCTGGGCCTGGGCTTGTCGATCTGCCAGCGCATCTCGCGCCTGCTCGACCATCGCCTCAACGCGCGCAGCCGGGTTGGCAAGGGGTCGATGTTCTCGATCATCCTGCCGCGGGTGGCGCCGCTGCCGGGCTACACAGAGCTGGTCACACCTGCACAGAACGTAGCCGCACCAGTGCGCAGCGATTCGCTGGCCGGCCTGCGCGTGCTGTGCGTGGACAACGACGAAGAGATCCTCGATGGCATGCGCGCGTTGCTGGGCCGCTGGCAGGTGCAGGTGATCACCGCTGCCACCGTCGACCAGGCGCTGGAGAAGATTGCCGAGCGCCCGCAGGTGATGCTGGTGGATTACCACCTGCACGACCGCATGGACGGCCTGGATGCGCTGGTAGCGCTGCGCGAGGCGGCCGGTTACCCGCTGCCGGGCGCACTGCTGACCGCCGATGGTCGCGACGAGCTGAAGCGGATGGCGCGCGAACGCGGCTACCGCGTGCTGACCAAGCCGATCAAGCCGGCCTCGCTGCGCGCCTTCCTGGGCGCGCTGCGCGATGCGCAGTAGTGCCTGCCGCCCGGCGGTAGATCCACGCCATGCGTGGATGTGATGCACTGGTAGTGCCGGCCGCTGGCCGGCAACCACGCAATCGCTCGCCTCCGGCAAGTTACCCCACGCCGTGCAGGTGTTCGTACAGGATCGTCGCGCCGATGATCACCAGGATCACGCCGCCGATGATCTCGGCACGCTTGCCGACCATGCTGCCCAGCACGCGGCCGAGCATGATGCCGACAGTGACCATGGTCAGCGTGCACAGGCCGATGACCGCTGCCATCACGCCGATATGCACGTCCATGAAAGCCAGGCCGATACCCACCGCCATCGCGTCGATGCTGGTGGCGAATCCGGTCAGCGCCAGCTTCCAGAACCCGTGGTGCTGCGAGGGGTCTTCGTCTTCGTCGGCACTGTCCGGGCGCAGGCCGTTGTAGATCATGTGGATGCCCAGCGCGCCGAGCAGGCCGAAGGCGATCCAGTGGTCGAAGGCTTCGACGTACTGCAGGGCGGCGCGGCCGAGCAGCCAGCCGATGATGGGCGTGATCGCCTCGATGACGCCGAAGATGATGCCGGCACGCAGTGCGTCGCGGAACACCGGCTTGCGCATCGCCGCACCCTTGCCGATCGCCGCGGCGAAGGCATCGGTGGACATGGCAAAGCCGATCAGGAGGATCGAAATGGGGGACATGGGCGGCGGCTGAGGTCGGGCTAGGACGGACGCACGGCCTGCGCTCGCGCCCAACCTGACGTTGCGCGCGCGGGCCGCTGGTCTCGCCAACCATCATGGTTGTCCACGCCACGGCGCACTGGCCGAGTATGTTGACGTGGACGATTCCTGCGTAGGAATCCGGCTACTCCCCAAGGGGACGCGCAGCTTAGCATCGCGATTCACGCGCGGCGCATTTCCAGCGAAACGCGCAGGCAGGGCTGGTTTGTATAGCGATGGCTATATCGAGAGCGCAGCGGTGCCTGGTAGTGCCGGCCGCTGGCCGGCAGGTGCACCATCAAAAGCGTGCCAAGCAAGCTTGGCACCTACCGGAGCAGTGCCTGATGGTGCTGTGCCATGCCTGGAGGCCTGGGACCATCCGGACAGCCTTCGCGAACGAAAGCGATCAACGTGCGGATACTTTCGATTCTGTTGAGGGCAGGGTGAGAGGTTGCTCATCGGCTGGGCGGGTCATTGAACTGATCTGGAACTGACACCAGTCACCCATGATCTGCAGATTCGCAACCCGCTGCGGATCGTCCTCCCCGCTGGGCCCCACTGCACGAATGCGCAATGCAGCGATGCTTCTCTCGAGATCGTCGACATGGGTGAACAACTGCTCATTGGCTGCATATTCAAGATCGGCGAAGAGCCGCTGGTACCTTGAATAGCCGAGATCAGGCATGAACCTGCCACTCACGCGCCAGGATACATATCGGAAGCACTGGACTACACCAATCTTCAAGCCGTCGGTATCGATCAGTGTCCAGGTGTCCATCGTTCCGGGCGGGAAGTTGGAACTTCCAGCTTGAGACCGAATCCATCATCCCGCCAGAGCTGATTGCGTCATCGGCGGGGCTGGGCAAAAGTGCCAAGCAAGCCTGGCACCTACCGAAGCGATTTCAGGCGGCTTCAGGCCAATGCCGGCCAGCGGCCGGCACTACCTTCAGTCTTCTTCCGGCGGCAGCACGATGGCGTCGTCGTCGATCGCCAGCTTGCCGGCCATCAGCACGGCCTGGGTGCGGTTGGTGACGCCCAGCTTGCGCAGGATCGCGGTGACGTGGGCCTTGATCGTCGCTTCGGACACGTTGAGGTCGTAGGCGATCTGCTTGTTCAAGCGGCCGGCGCCGAGCATCTGCAAAACGCGGAACTGCTGCGGGGTCAGCTCGCGCAGGCGCTGGCCGACTTCGCGTTCCTCGCTGCCGGTGGGCGGCACGTTGTGCGCTTCCGGCGGTGCCCAGGTCTCGCCATCGAGGATGGTGCCCAGCGCGTGGCCGATGGTGTCCGAATCCGCAGACTTCGGAATGAAGCCCAGCGCGCCGTGGTCGAGCGCGCGGCGCATCACCGTGGCTTCTTCGCGCGCGGACACCACCACCACCGGCAGCTGCGGATGCAGCGAGCGCATGTGCACCAGCGCGTTGAAACCCTGCGCACCGGGCATGTTGAGATCCATCAGGACCAGGTCGGCGTCGTTGTGCTGGTCGGCCAGCGCGTACAGCGCTTCCACGCTGTCGGCTTCGAACAGCTGCACGCCGGGGATGACCCGCTGTACCGCCCCACGCAGGGCTTCGCGGAACAGCGGGTGGTCATCGGCAATCAGGAGGGTGGTCATGGGTCGAGCTTATCGATCAGGAAAAAGAGCGACGTGATGGCAGGTGCAGGACGGGTCGGACACGGCCGGGTCCCTCCTCCCGGCCACGTCCCTGGCGCGTCCTGCGCCTGCGGTCACGCCATCAGCGCACCTTGCGCTCGTCCACCAGCGACGCCACCACCGACGGATCGGCCAGGGTCGAGGTGTCGCCAAGCTGGTCCGGTGCGTTCTCGGCGATCTTGCGCAGGATGCGGCGCATGATCTTGCCCGAGCGGGTCTTCGGCAGGCCCGGCGCCCACTGCAGGTGGTCCGGCGTGGCGATCGGGCCGATCTCCTTGCGTACCCAGGCGACCAGTTCCTTCTGCAGCTCGTCGCTCGGAGCCTCTTCGGCCACCAGGGTGACGTAGGCGTAGATGCCCTGGCCCTTCACGTCGTGCGGGAAGCCGACCACGGCCGCTTCCGCCACCTTCGGGTGCGAGACCAGCGCGCTTTCCACTTCGGCGGTGCCGATGCGGTGGCCGGACACGTTGATCACATCGTCCACGCGGCCGGTGATCCAGTAGTAGCCATCTTCGTCGCGGCGGCAACCGTCGCCGGTGAAGTAGCTGCCCGGGTAGGTGCGGAAATAGGTATCGATGAAACGCTGGTGGTCGCCGTACACCGTGCGCATCTGGCCCGGCCAGGAATCACGGATGATCAGGTTGCCCTCGGTCGGGCCGTCCTGGATCTCGCCATCGGCATTGACCAGCGCCGGCTGCACGCCGAAGAAGGGCAGGGTGGCCGAGCCCGGCTTGAGGTCCATCGCGCCGGCCAGCGGCGAGATCAGGATGCCGCCGGTTTCGGTCTGCCACCAGGTATCGACGATCGGGCAGCGGCTGTCGCCGACCACTTCGTAGTACCAGCGCCAGGCTTCCGGATTGATCGGCTCGCCGACGCTGCCGAGCAGGCGCAGCGACGCGCGCGAGGTCTTCTTCACCGGCTCTTCGCCTTCGCGCATCAGTGCGCGGATGGCGGTCGGGGCGGTGTAGAAGATGCTCACCTTGTGCTTGTCGATGACGTTCCAGAAGCGCGAGGTGTCGGGGTAGTTCGGCACGCCTTCGAACATCAGCGAGGTCGCGCCGTTGGCCAGCGGGCCGTACACGATGTAGCTGTGGCCGGTGACCCAGCCGACGTCGGCGGTGCACCAGTAGATGTCGTCCTCGCGCAGGTCGAACACCGCTTCATGGGTGTACGCCGCGTACAGCAGGTAGCCGCCGGTGGTGTGCAGCACGCCCTTCGGCTTGCCGGTGGAACCGGAGGTGTAGAGGATGAACAGCGGGTCTTCCGCGTTCATGCGTTCCGGCTCGCAGGTGGCCGGCTGGCTGTCCACCACATCGTGGAACCAGCGATCGCGCGGCGCCTGCATGTCCACCGCGCCACCGGTGTGGCGCACTACCAGCACGGTTTCAACCGTGTTCGTGCCGGGCAGCTTCAGCGCTGCATCGACGTTGGCCTTCAGCGGAATCTTTCGACCACCGCGCAGGCCCTCGTCTGCGGTGATGATCAGCTTGCTCTGGCAGTCGCTGACGCGGTCGGCGATCGAGTTCGGTGCGAAGCCACCGAACACCACCGAGTGGATCGCACCGATGCGTGCGCAGGCCAGCATGGCCACGGCGGCGTCGACGATCATCGGCAGGTAGATGGTGACCCGATCGCCCTTCTTGACCCCGAGGTTGCGCAGCGCGTTGCCGAGGCGGCAGGTGCGCTCGTACAGCTCGCGATAGGTCACGTGCTGCGCCGGTGCGTCCGGGCCATCCGGCTCGAACAGCAGGGCGGTCTTGTCGCCACGCTTCTCCAGCTGGCGGTCCAGGCAGTTCACACTGGCATTGAGCTCGCCATCTTCGAACCACTTGATGTGGAAATCGGACAGGTCGTAGCTGACGTTCTTGATCTTCGTCGGCTTGCGCATCCACTCCAGGCGCTCGGCGGCCTTGCCCCAGAAACCATCCGGGTCGGTCACCGAAGCCTGGTACTGCTGTTCGTACGACGTCTTGTCGATGCGTGCCTTGGCGGCGAACTGCGGATCGACGGGGTAGATATCAGCCATGGCACCCTCACTTGCACGTTGACTTTGTATGTGCGGTCGCAGCATTGCGGCGACCGATCCCCTTCAGTTTGCCCCATCCACCCCCGGCCGCGTCACCACTCTGGTTAGACCATGGTCGAAAGTGAGCGCCCAGCAGGGCCGGGTTCGACCAATGGCGAATAGCCGCTATACATAATCGCCCCGCAGTCTCGGCTCGACCGTGCCCCACGCGCGGCATCACCTTGCCACTTGGGAGAGAGGGCAACATGAGCCACCGTACGTTGAAAGCCGTGCGCAAACCTTTGGCGGCCTGCCTGTTGGTCGCCCTGGTCGCACCGGGCATGGCGTTCGCAGAGACCGCCAAAGAGAAAGCGCTGGAAGCACGCGTTGCCGAACTGGAACGCCAGGTCCAGCTGCTGCTGTCTTCGCAGCAGCAACAACAGAGCCAGATCAGCCAGACCCAGCAGGCGGTGACCGAAGTCCGCACGGTGCAGGCCGAGCAGAAGCCGGTCGCCTCGGTGCCGGCGGGCAAGCAGCCGATCCAGGTCACCACCATCACCCCGGGCGCCGCGCCGGGCACCACGGTCAAGATCGGCGGCTTCATCAAGGCCGATTTCCTCGCCACCCAGACCAGCGATGGCCAGCTGGCTGACGACGCCACCGGCCGCTCGCTGTACCTGCCGGGCCAGACCCCGGTGGAAGGCGCCGGCGGCAGCGGCAAGCGTTCGGGTACCGATTTCAACGCCCACGCCAAGTTCTCGCGCTTCAACCTGGGCATCGACAACGTGAGCGAATCGGGCAACAAGGCCGGTGCGTTCTTCGAGATGGACTTCTTCGGCAACTCGCTGGGCAACCAGACCGCGACCAATACCTACGGTGTGACCCTGCGCCACGCCTACATGTACTGGAACAACTGGATGGCCGGCCAGACCTGGTCCAACTTCATGGACGCGGCCGCACTGCCGGAAGCGGTCGACTTCGTCGGTCCCACCGACGGCGTGATCTTCGTGCGCCAGGCGCAGGTGCGCTACACCCAGGGTGGCTTCAGCGTCGCGCTGGAAAACCCGGAAACCACCACCCTCACCGGTACCCGCAACCCGGTCACCGGCGCCTGGACCAACGCCAGCGCCAACTCCGATCGTGGCAGCCTGCCTGATCTGACCATGCGCTATGGCTGGAAGGGCGACTGGGGCACCTTCGGTGTCGGCGGCATCATCCGCCAGCTGAAGGTCGACAACCAGGCCACCGGCGCCAAGGCCGACAAGGTGGCCGGCGGCCTGACCCTGGGCGGCAAGTGGGTGATGGGCGACAGCGATTCGCTGCACTACCAGCTGACCGGCGGCGAAGGCATCGCCCGCTACATCGGCCTGGGCATCACCGCCGACAGTGCCTACGACGTGGCCCGCGACGAGCTCAACCCGACCGGCGTGCTGGCCGGCTACGTGGGCTGGCGGCATGCGTTCTCGCCGAAGCTGCGCACCAACCTGATCTACGCGCGCAGCGACTACGACAACGACAGCATCCTCGGCCCGCTGGTGACCAAGAGCGTGCAGAGCATCCGCGGCAACATCTTCTATTCGCCGCTGCCCAAGGTCGATATCGGCGCCGAGCTGATGTACGGCCGTCGCGAAGTGGAGAACGGCAACAAGGGTGACATCACCCGGTTGCAGTTCACCACGAAGTACAGCTTCTAAGAGCGTGCCGGCCAGCGGCCGGCACCTACCGAATTGTGTGCCGACCAACGGTCGGCACCCACCGACCCAGGTCGGCATCTACAGAGGGAAAACGTCCCATGTCCAGCACTGCATCCAGCCCGCACAATGCGGCGGGCACCCTGACCAAGGGCCACAAGAAGGTCATCTTCGCCTCGAGCCTCGGCACGGTCTTCGAGTGGTATGACTTCTTCCTGTACGGCTCGCTCGCGGCCATCATCGCCAAGCAGTTCTTCAGTGGCGTCAATGAAACCACGGGCATGATCTTCGCCCTGCTGGCGTTCGCCGCCGGCTTCTTCGTGCGTCCGTTCGGTGCGGCCTTCTTCGGCAGCCTCGGCGACCGCATCGGCCGCAAGTACACCTTCCTGGTCACCATCCTGATCATGGGCATCTCGACCTTCCTGGTCGGTGTGTTGCCCAACTACGCCTCGATCGGTTTCGCCGCACCGGTGATCCTGATCATCCTGCGCCTGGCCCAGGGCCTGGCGATGGGCGGCGAGTACGGCGGTGCCGCCACCTACGTGGCCGAGCATGCGCCGGACGACAAGCGCGGCCTGTACACCAGCTTCATCCAGTGCACCGCCACGCTCGGCCTGTTCATGTCGCTGCTGATCATCCTGGCCTGCCGCTACTTCCTCGGCAACGAAGCCTTCGAAGCCTGGGGCTGGCGTATTCCGTTCCTGGTCTCGATCCTGCTGCTGGGCGTGTCCGTGTGGATCCGCCTGCAGCTGAGCGAGTCGCCGCTGTTCCAGCAGATGAAGTCCGAGGGCAAGGGTTCCAAGACCCCGTTCCGTGACAGCCTGAAGGGCGGCAACCTGAAGCTGATGCTGCTGGTCCTGCTCGGCGCTGCGGCTGGCCAGGCGGTGGTCTGGTACGGCGGTCAGTTCTACGCGCTGTTCTTCCTCAGCAGCATGCTGAAGGTCGATGCCACCACCTCCTACCTGCTGATCGCGGCCGCGCTGGCACTGGGCGTGCCGTTCTTCATCTTCTTCGGCTGGCTGTCCGACCGTATCGGCCGCAAGAAGATCATCCTCGCGGGCTGCCTGCTGGCCGCCGTCACCTACATCCCGATCTTCAAGGGCCTGACCCACTTCGCCAACCCGGCCATCGAAGAAGCCCGCAGCAGCTCGCCGGCCCTGGTCGTGGCCGATCCGGCCACCTGCTCGTTCCAGTTCGATCCGGTCGGCCTGCGCAAGTTCACCAGCTCCTGCGACGTGGCTACCGCCGCGCTGACCAAGGCCGGTGTGCCGTACGACGTGCAGCCCGCCGCCGCCGGTTCGCTGGCGATGGTGAACGTGGGCAGCGCCAGCGTCACCTCGTATGAGGCCGCCGGCCTGACCAAGGAAGACGGCAAGGCCAAGGCCGATGCGTTCGGTGCGGAACTGAAGACCGCCCTGACCACCGCCGGCTACCCGGCCAAGGCCGATGGCGCACGCATCAACATCGCCGGCACGATCTTCATGCTGTGGCTGCTGGTGCTGTACGTGACCATGGTCTACGGCCCGATCGCCGCCTACCTGGTCGAACTGTTCCCGACCCGCATCCGCTACACCTCGATGTCGCTGCCGTACCACATCGGCAACGGCTGGTTCGGTGGCTTCCTGCCGGCGATCTCGTTCGCGCTGGTGGCCGGTACCGGCAACCTGTACTACGGCCTGTGGTACCCGATCATCATCGCGCTGATGTCGGTGGTGATCGGCGGCCTGTTCCTGCGCGAGACCAAGGACGTGGATATCACCAAATAACCGGCGTGCCGCCCAAAGGGGGGCACCCCCCGGGTGTGAGGGGCCGCGGTGCCTGCCGCCGCCCGCGGTTT
>NZ_JBDJKU010000042.1:0-41300 GCF_039673015.1 Stenotrophomonas sp. TWI1409 | reverse complement strand
CCGGGTGTAGCGGGTTCACCCGGGCGGGCCGGCCCATGCCCGGCGACGTCTCAGGGCAGGGTCAGTCGGTAGACCAGCACGCGGTTGTCGTTGTCGAACGGGCTGTCGCAGGATTGGCCCTGCATGCGGCAGTGGCGGGCGATGAAGTCGTTGTCGTTGCCGATCAGCAACAGCATGTCGTTCGGATGCTGCGGGTCCAGCGCTGGCAGTACGTCCATGGCTTCCCACTTTTCCGAGAGCAGCCCGGCATGCGGGCCGCGCTTGGTGTCCAGGTCAAGGCCGGCACGCGCCAGCTGCGGGCGGTCGAGCAGGTTCAGCAGTTCGTCGCTGCGTGCGGGCACGATGCCGTCCTTCAACACGGTGCCCGCCGGGTCGGCCAGCACCGAGGCCGTACCGGACTCATAGTTGCTTCCTGCCAGGTTGCTGGCATCGGCCACATCCACCAGCAGCACCGACTTGTAGACGATCGGGTCATCGCCGTCCTTGCCCAGACCGTTGCCATCGCGGGCCAGCAGCAGGAAGCGGTGGGCATCCAGTGCACGCAGCTCGCTCTGCGCGGCGGTACGGTCCAGCTTGCCCTTGCCGTCGTGTGCATAGGCGGGCAGGGCCATCACGTAATGGCCGATCGGTTGCTGCGGCGTCGGCGAGGCCGTCACGTCGTAGACCAGCACGCGGGTGTTGATGCGCCCGGCCGCGTTGCCTTTTGCGCTGTCCTGCAGCGTCGCGCTCTGAAGGGCCACGAACAGGCGGGTACCGTCGGGGGACAGGCCCATGCCTTCCACGCCCTGGTTGTTGCGGCGCCCAGTCTGCGGCGCCGCCAGCGAACCGAAGGCGGGCTTGCCATCGCGCTGCGGACGGATCGCCGGCGGCGCCACGATCACACCCTGCAGCTGACCCTGCGCATCGAAGTAGTAGACGTTGGCGGTGTACTCGTCGCCGATGTAGAAGTGGCCATCGGCGGTGAACTGCAGCGACTCCGCATCCAGCGAGACCTTGCCCGCGCCTGCGCCGCTGGCCGGCGAGGGCAACACCACCTCGCGCTGGGTGATCGTGTGCTCACCCGGGTCGGCACCGGTGAACGGCTGCCCGTTGAAGTCCTTCAGCACCACGCCCCTGTCCGGCACCATCGTCAACGTGCCGAGTGCACCGGGCTTGGCCCGGATAACGTCGATACGCAGCTGCATGCGCTCCACGCGGCCAGCGTAGTCGTAGAACAGGCCAGCCTCGGGATCGTTGCGGCCGCGGTCGGGCAGGGTCCAGAGCACGCCTTCGTAGCCGCTGGCGGTGCGCTTCCAGGTGCCGGGCTGCACCGCCAGCGACGAAAACGAGCCCAGCGTATCGCCGAGGAAGTCCACCGTGCCCGCGGGCAACCGTCCGGCAGCGACCAGGCCCTTGTCCACATAGGTACGACCGCCCAGCTGCAGGGTGCGCGGTGGTGCACCCGTTGCCTCATGCGGAGCGGAGTATCCGCTGGCGGAGAGGGTGGCCAGCAGCAGGGCGGTCGTGAGCATCAGTGGACTCCGGGCGGAAGATCAGAAGCGAAGGTCGATCGTACCGAACACCTGGCGCGGTGCCGAGGCATGGAACACGTACAGCTTGCCGGCGGGGTCGCTGGGCGCGAACACGCTCGAATCCAGGTTGCTGGCGTAGCGCTTGTTGGTCAGGTTGGTCACGTTGAACGACAGGCGCATGCCCTTGGCGAAGCCGACCTCGCCGAAGTCATAGCCACCGGCGAGGTCGAACACGGTGAAGCCGCCGAAGCCCTGGTCGTTGGTGTAGGTGTAGAAGCGCTCGCCGGTGTACTTGCCACGCAAGCTGGCGAACCAGCCGTTGTCACGCCAGGTGATCTCGGTGGCCAGCAGCTGCTTGGGCGTATCGGTCTGGATCTTGCCCTTGATCTGCTGCTCGACACCGGCCTGCACGTAGTTGGAGGCGTAGGTCGAACGGTTCAGCGAGGCCGAGGTGTACCAGCTGAAGTGCTCGTTCGGGGTCCACAGCACGGTCAGCTCGGCGCCGCGGCTGTCGACGCCGCCTACGTTGTAGAAGCGGTTGCCGCAGGTCGGACCCACCGGCTGGCGTGAATCACATGGGTTGTACTGCAGCAGGCGGTTGTCGAAGCGCACGCTGTAGGCCGCGATCGAGGCCTGCAGGGTATCGGTGACGAAGCGGTAGCCGGCTTCCAGCGAGCGTGACTCCTCCGGCTTCAGGTTGCCCTGAGCGTTCCAGGTCGCCTGGCTGACCGCCTGCGGACCCAGCTTGAAGCCGCCCTGGAACATGGCGATGTTCTCGGCGTAGCTGGCGAAGATCTCGTGGTGCTCGGCCAGGCGGAAGTTGGCGCCGATGCTGGGCAGGAAATTCTTGCTGGCCTTCAACGAACCGGTGGCGAACTGGTTGTTCGAGGTCGGCGAGATCGGCGTCTTCGCATCGCCCGGCAGCGCTTGTGCATCGGAGGTGGCGTGCGGGCTCTTGGCCCCGAACTCCAGAGTCAGGCGGTCATCGAGCAGGCGCCAGGTGTCCTTCAGGAAGAACTGGTGAGTCTTCCAGCGGGTGCGTTGGGCAAACACGCCGACGTCGGAGGGCAGGGTGTTCATGCCACTCAGGTCACGCGGGCCGTCCACGGCGGTCTGGTAGCGCTCGGCGCTGCTGGTGTTGCGCTCGTACCAGACGCCGCCTTCGATGCGGTGCGCGCCCAGCTCCCAGTCGAACGACAGCGTGCCGCCATCGCGGTCGATGGTGTAGATGGTGTTGCGGAAGATGATCGGGATCTCCTGCGCGGTGCCCTTGTTCGACCACGCGCCGCTGTTCCAGTTGTGGCCTTCGCCGCGGTCGTCGTGGTGGTAGGCCAGGGCGCGCAGGCTGAAGCCATCGGCCAGGAAGAAGTCGCCGGCCAGGTAGTACAGGTTGTCGTCACGCAGGATCTGGCCGGCGGTGAAGGCACCATCGGCATCCTTGTCCGGGCCGCTGCTGTCGCACTTCTTCGCATTGAAGCTGGCGGTGTTGCAGTAGGCCTTGGCCACCGCCTTGTTCCAGTCCGGCGCGTAGCCGCCCCAGTCCCAGCCCAGGCCGCGCGACATCTCGTCCTTGGACAGGTAGAAGTAGTCCGCCTGGGTGGTGCGCGAGGTATCGACGAAACCGGTGATCTGGCCGCGGCCAAAGTTCCACACGCCCTTGGCGTTGAACTGCTTTGTGGTGGATTTGTTGTAGGCGGTCTGGTCGTTCCACAGATCGGAGACGGCATTCATGCCGGAAACGTAGCCGGAGAAGCCGTTGTACTCGCCGCTGTCGACGCGCACGAAGGTGCGGCGGTTGGCATCGCTGCCGAAGGTCTGCACCACGCGGCCACCCAACTCTTGGGCTGGGCGGTCAGAGGTATACGAGATGGTGCCGCCGAGGTTGCTGGTGGACGGCGTGCCGAGGCTGCCGATGCCCACCGCCAGTTCCGCGCCGGCCATGTTCTCGCTGATCAGCGCACGGTTGATGGTCAGGCCGTTGTAGTTGTTGTACGCGCCATCGCCCAGCGGCACGCCGTCGAGCGTGTAACCGAGACGGGTGGAGTTGAAGCCGCGCAGGCTGAGGGTCATCGACTGCTCGTTGGTGCCCAGCGCATCGGCCGACTGCGCGTTGACGCCCGGCAGTAGATTGAGCGTCTTCTGCAGGCTGGTGCCCGGCGGCAGGATGTCGAGGTTCTCGCGGGTGATGCGCTGCACCTGGCGCGCTTCACCGCTGCCGATCACCGAAACCGCATCGAGATCGGTGGCGGACGTGCCAGTGGAGGTCGGGGCAGCATCCTGCGCCCAGGCCGCGGGAGCGAGCGCCAGGGACAGCGCAGCGGCCAACAAAGTCTTCGTCATGTTACGGACACTCAGGCAGGCACGAGCCACCGCACGGGCGCGGAGCTCATGGAGTTAAAAAGGGGAGACAACCGATGCGACCGGTGGCGCTGCAGGCGCCGTGGATCAACGTGAAAATGGTGCGCTAGACAGATGACTGTCTGGTGACATGTTCATTCGTTGTGAGGCGCCTACCACGACGGGTAGTGCCGGGGGGGGGGCGCGCCCCCCCGGGGGCCCACAGGGACAGTGGGCCGGGCGGGCCGCGGCCCGCCCGCCCCGCGCCCCCTTGGGCATTGGTGCCGCGGCCGCCCCGCGCCCGGCACTACCAATCGGTGTTCAGCGCGGCTTGCGCGTACGCTTCGGCTTCGCGGTATCGCCGCCGCTGGCGGCGCCATCCTGCAGCGCCTGCAGCCACGACAGGGTGTCCACATAGTCGATGAAGTGGCGCAGGTAACCGGGGCTGGTCGACTGCATCGTGTCCAGCATGCGCTGCACCAGCACCGCCGAATTCAGCGGACCGCCATCGGCCGGGGCCTCGGTGCGCAGCGAGCGGCGTACCTGCAGTTCGCTGCGCAGTTCCGACCACTCGCGCTGCACCTGCTGCAGCATCGGCACCTGCGGGTAATGCGGCAGCGAGCGCGACCCCGCATCAAGGTCGCGCACCAGTGCGCGCAGGCCCTCCAGTGCGGGCGGCTTACTTGGCATCCGCGGCCTTGGGCTTGGGAATCGGCGCGATCTCCACGCGACGGTTGCGCGCGCGGCCGTCTTCGCTGGCATTGGAGCTGACCGGTTGTTCGCTACCGAAGGCAGCGGCGAATACGGCGTCGGCCGGTACGCCGTCGGCGATCAGGGTGCGGGTCACGGTCAGCGACCGCTGCGCCGACAGCTCCCAGTTGTCGGCGAATCGACGGTTGCCTTCGCGCACCGGTGCGTCATCGGTGAAGCCGCTGACCATCAGGATTTCTTCGCGCGTCCCCAGATAGGCGGCCAGCGGTGCGGCCAGGCTGCGCAGCAGCTCCTGGCCTTCCGGCTGCAGCTGGTCCGAGTTCAGCGCGAACAGCACGCTGCCGCTGATACCGATGCGGCCATCGACCAAGGTCACGCGACCGGCGGCCAACGGGCCGGCCAGTGCCTGTTCCAGGGTCTGCAGGCGCTTGGCTTCGGCCTGGCGCTGCTTCACTTCCTGGTCCAGCCGCTGCGACAGCTCCAGCTGCACGGCGACCACACCGACGAGTATCAGCACGAACGCACCCAGCAGCACCGACATCAGGTCGCCAAAGGCGGCCCAGATCGGGGCGTGTGAGCCGCCGTCGACCTCCAGCTCGTCGCTCATGCGCTGCCGGCCTTGCCGCGGCGCGCGGCCAGCTGCTGCAGTTCTTCCATCACCTGCTTCTGCGACAGCAGGCTGAGGTCGACCACCTCGCGCGCCTGCGCCACGTAGTAGGCCAGCTGCTCGTCGCTGCGCGCCAGCGAGGCATCCAGTGCGCCGCCGATCTGTTCCAGGCGGCCGGACAACTCGGTGGAGGCGCTGCCGAACTGCGCAACCGCATCGCCGAAGGCGCCAGCCAGCTGGCCGACGTCACCGGCGCTGCCTCTGAGCGCTGCGGCAATGCCATCCAGCTTGCCGGTCTCGGCGGCGATATGGTCGGTGAAGCGGTTGCCGACGCGTTCCAGCAGCTCGGCCGAACCACCGACCAGCGCGTCCACGGCGGTGCGCTGTTCGTGCGAGGCATGGTTGATCGCATCCAGCAGGGTCTGCACGGTGGCCAGCAGCCGGCCGCGTTCTTCCAGCATCGCGTTGTCGCGCACCAGGCTCTCGGAGAGCGTGCTGCGCAGCTCGTTGATGACGTCGGCGGCGGCCTTCGGTGCAGCGGCCGCGGTCTGCAGCAGGGTGGACACTTCGGCCAGCGTGGCGCTGGCCTGCGCGCGACCGTTCTCGCCGATCTGCTGTGCGGTCTCGGCCAACGTGTCGCAGACCTGCTGCTGCTGCGCGGCTAGGCGTTCGCCGTTGGCCTGCAGGCGTTCGGCCAGCTCCGTGGAAACGTGCTGCAGGGCATCGCTCCAGCGCTGCAGGCGCTGTTCGTCGCCGGCCTGCAGCTGGGCCTGCAGCGCGGCGTGGGCCTGCTGCAGTTCGGCACTGACCGCATCCCAGCGTGCCTGGCGCTGCTGCTCGCGGCTGTCCAGGCTGGCCTGCAGTTCGGCGTGCGCGGTCGCGGCGGCGGCCTGCGCGGCCTGCCACTGCTGCGAGCGCTGCTCTTCATGATCCTGCAGCAGCGACTGGCTGGCGCTGTGATGCTGTTCCAGTGCCTGCAGCAGCGCCTGCGCACGCGCGTCCAGATGCTCGCTGGTGGCCAGCAATGCCTGCTGCTGGCGTTCGACCAGCGCGGTATTCAATGCCTGCTGCTGTTCGGCGGCGGCGCGCCAGGCCTCGGCATTGCCGCTGGCATCGGCCTGCAGGCGCTCGCCAATGCGCGCGACCAGTGCTTCCGCCTGCGTGCCCTGGCCATCGCTGAAGGCCTGCAGGTGCTGGCGCAGATCACTCACCAGCGCCTGTTGTGCCTGGGTCTGCTCGCTCACCACCTTGGCCCAGCTGGCTTCGGTAGCGACGCGGCTGCGCTCGAAACCGTCGCTCAGGCCAGTCAGCTGCTGCTGCACCGCCTGCTCGACACGCGCATGCAACGCCTCACCATGGTGGGCCAGGCCGGCCAGCGTGGTCTCGGCCATCGGCTGCAGCGCGCCACCGATGGCGGCGGCGCTGGCCTCGGCACCTTCGCGTAGCGACTGCTGCAGCGAGACCGCCAGGCGTTCCTGCAGCGCCTGGCTCTGGGTCAGGAACTCGGCCTGGCCGGCAAGCAGGCGCTCATTGGCGGCCGCACTGTGCTGTTCGAAGGTGCTGGTCATCGCCTGCAGGCGGTCGACCAGCGCCGGCAGCGCGGCAGATTGTGCCTGCAGCAGGCGCAGCGATTCGGCGCGCTGCCAGGCCTGCGAGTACGGGTGCAGGTCGCCGGCAATGGCACGGTCCAGCTGCTGCACGGCCTGCAGGCGGTCACGGCGCAGCAGCGCCGCCAGCAGGCCGAGCATGGCCGAGCTGGCCACACCGGCGATCGAGGTGCCGAATGCCACGGCCAGGCCCTGCACCGGCGAGGCCAGCGAGCCGCGGATGGCGGCCATGTCGGTCGCGCTCTGCAGGGCCAGGCCAGTGCCGCGCAGCGTGTCCATCATGCCCAGCAGGGTGCCGAGCATGCCCAGCAGCACCAGCAGGCCAACCAGGTACGGGGTCAGCACCGGCGCGGGCAGGGCGGTGCGCTCGCCTTCCACGCGCAGGCGCACGGCGTTGCGCAGGCCCATCGGCACGCGCTCCAGCCAGGGGGCAAGGCTTTCCTTCGCGCTGGAGAGATCGCTCAGCGCGCTGCGCAGGCCGTTGCTGGCCTGCCGATAGCGGTACAGCTCCACGCCACCGGCGATGTAGCAGGCCGCGATGATTGCCGCCACCGCTGCACCCAGCGGATGCACCGAAACGTAGCCAATGCCGATCCAGCACACGGCCAGCAGGCCGACAAGGAAAACAACGACATGGAAAGCAGTTCTGGACATGGTGTTCCGGTCAGTGGGAGCGCAGGGCGTCTTGCAGCCCTTCGATCGGGTGGAAGCGCAGCTGCAGCTCGGCAAGCAGCAGGATGCGCATGTCATGGCGGAAGGCCGCGCGCCAGCCGGGCTGGCCGTGCACGCGTTCAAAGCGGGCGCCGAGCACCGCCGGCGCAGTGGCCAGCAGGCTGTGCTCGCGCGGGGTGAGGGTCTGTTCCATCACCGCATCGACCTCGGCCAGCCGTGCCAGCTCGGGTGAAACCTGCACCAGCTGGTCGCGCAGGCGGCCGCGCAGGCGCCCGGTGGCGGTCTGGATGGCCTGCTGCAGCACCCGGTAGCGCTGGCGCAGCGAGGCGAAATTGGGTGCGGCGGCGGCTTCGGCCAGGTCCAGCAGGCGCTCGGCCTCGGCATCCTCACTGATCGAGGCCAGCAGGCTGGCATGGGCCTGGGCGCAGTCGTCCAGCACATCCCCGGCCGCTTCGGTGGCCTCGCCCGGCTCGGGCAGGCGTCCGCCGAGCGCCCCGGACAGGGCCACGGCACGGCTCCAGTCCACCCACTGGCCGAGGCGATCGGTCAGGGCGGGACTGCTGGCCGGCATCGCGCCGTCGCTGAGACGGGCGAGCAGGCGGAGGAATTCCGGTCCACCCAGGACCGGCTGCGCTGCGTTCGCCATCAAGGGGTGAGGGGCCAAAAACCGTTGATTTTACAACCAGATGACCCTGCCTGGATGAAGGCGGGGCGGGGGGAGGGGACCCGCAGGCGCGACAAGGCTTAGAATGACCGGCTGCACCCATCCCGTTCGACCCTTGGAGTACCCAATGACTGTTGCGCAGTTCTACCCGATCGGCACCCCCGGACAGCCCTGGGGCGACGCGGAACGCGCACAGTGGCGGGCGCGCCAGCAGCGTCAGCGCAGCTACCACGACGACGTGGTGGCCGCCCTTGAACGCCTGGACGACAGCTTCGATGTGATCCAGTACGGTCAGCTGGACTATGCACCTGACCATTACCCGCTGTTCGCCGTGGTCAACCACGACTGGAACCCGGCGCTGCCGACCGCGTTGATCACCGGTGGCGTGCATGGCTACGAGACCAGCGGCGTGCACGGCGCGCTGCAGTTCCTGGAACAGCAGGCCGAGCGTTACCTGGGCCGGCTGAACCTGATCGTGGCGCCGTGCGTCAGCCCGTGGGGCTACGAGCGCATCCAGCGCTGGAACCCGGATGCCATCGACCCGAACCGCAGCTTCCGTGACGGCGGCCAGATCGAGGAAGCCGCCGCGCTGATGCGCTGGGTGGCCGAGCGCAAGCCGAACCTGCTGGTGCACCTGGACCTGCACGAGACCACCGACAGCGACCTGCACGAGTTCGATCCGGCGCGCTGCGCCCGCGACGGCAAGCCGTTCGAGCGCGACACCATTCCGGATGGCTTCTACGTGATCGGCAACAGCGAAGATCCGCAGGCCGAGTTCCAGAAGGCATTGATCACCGCCGTCGCCCCGGTCACTCACATCGCCCCGGCAGACGCCGAAGGCAACCTGGTCGGCCTGCCGCTGCAGTCGCCAGGCGTGGTCTGGGGTGAGTCGCGTTCGATCGGCGCCTGCGCCGGCTTCACCGACGCGCGCTTTGCCACAACCACCGAGGTCTACCCGGACAGCCCGCGCACCAACCCGCAGGAATGCAATGATGCGCAGGTGGCGGCGGTGTGCGCAGGCCTGGATTTCGCCCTGACGAAGTAAGGCACGTGGACGTGCAAGCGGACCCGGCAGGTTCCTGCACGATGCGCCGGGTCATAGGATCGATTGTCGGGTTACGATCGGGCGATGACCACGACCAAGATTCTGCTCCGGCCATCACTCGTATCGGTCCTGGTGGCGACGACCGCACTCGGTGGATGCAAGCTGTCGGCGCTCGATCTGACGCCGCCGCGGGTGATCCAGCTGTCCTGCAGCAGCACAAGCGCCACGCCCCAGGCGCCGATGGTGTTGATCCTGGACTCCGGCCAGGCGTCGGTGGTCTGGGTCAACCGTCCGAGCGCGCGCGCGGGCAAGCTGGAGGTGGAGGCGAACCTGTATCGGCTGGATTTTCCGCAGGTCGCTGGCGCGGGCAGGCTGCAGGCAGTGATCAACCGCTACGACGGTAGAATGGCGTTGAGCGGGCCCGGCACAGATGTGGCCGGCGCTGCCCAGCCGCAGATGTCCTGTGAGGTACAGCCTGTGCAGCCCAAGGTATGAACATGCCCGATACATCGTCTGATCTGATTGCCGTGCTTACCGGCGACTTGGTCAAGTCCACGGAGATGGACGCGGCCACCATTGATGACGTCCGTGAAGTGATTTCCGTTGCCGTGGCCCAGGCCATGGAGTGGCCTTTGCCGGGCATTGTCGGCCCTGAGTTCTACCGGGGCGATGCCTGGCAGCTGGCGGTCACCCAGCCGCACGGTTTCCTGAGGTTGGCGACCTGGATCAAGGCCAAGCTTGCCGCGTCGGAGTCGCGGGCGCGCACGCGGATCGCGATTGGACTGGGTACGGTAGAGGCATTGGACCGGAAGGCGGTGTCGCGTTCGCTGGGTGAGGCATTCGTGCTGTCCGGTCGGTTGCTTGAATCCATGGGGCGCACGCAGGACATGGACGTAGCCCTGCCAGTACAACGGGAGGATCTGTACTGGTTACCGGCAGTGGTGTCTGCCTGCGATGTTATTGTCGCGCGCTGGACACGCAGTCAGGCTGAGGTGGCGTCGTTGTTTCTGATCCCCGATGCCCCCTCGCAGTTGGAAGCTGCCAATGCGTTGAACCGGCACCGACAATCGGTTAACCGGGTCTATCACGATGCTGGTGTCTTTGCCTTGCTGGAGCTGATCACCGCGGCTGAACGTGCACTGATGCAGCCGTACGGGAGTGTTCACGGCTCTGGAAAAGCAACTAAATAGCGTTGCTTTGGCTTAAGCAACTAAATTTCGTTGCTTATGGCGGCGACTTGGCTATCGCGAAGCGAGCCACAGGAAGGACTCACAGGCAGAAAGGACATGCTTGAAACGCTGCTCGTACTGTTGACTGCTCACCTTGTCGCCGATTTCGTGCTTCAGACCACGAAGATGATCGCGCGCAAGCAGGAACTGCATGGCCTGCTGCTGCACGTAGCAGTGGTGCTGCTCGTCATCGCCGCGCTGACCGGTTCAATCAACCCATGGGTCTATCTCATCATCGGTTTCAGCCATGCGGTGATGGACTGGATCAAGGTGCATTGGCTCCCCGATGGCGTGCACGCATTCGTCATTGACCAGTTGGTGCATATCGCCTTCATCGTGTCGATCGCGTTGATGTTCCCTCACGTTGCCCGCAATGGCTGGTACGGGATGATCCCGACCCAGGTCCAACTGTTGATGTATCAGGGCATGTCGATCGCGAGCGGCTTGATCCTGGTGGTCAACGTCGGCGGCGTCCTGGTGGAGAAGCTGCTTGCGCCGTTCACGGCAGGACTCAATATGGGAAGCGCCGAATCGGCGCCTACGACCGCAGCCGTGCAGGGCGACGATCACAAGGGCATGCAGACCGCAGGGCGCTATATCGGGCGGCTGGAAAGAGGCTTGATCTTCATGTTCCTGCTGCTGGGCCAGCCGGAGGGCGTGGGGTTGATGCTGGCCGCCAAATCGGTGCTGCGCTTCGCCGACCGGCAGGCGCGGGCACACACCGAATATGTGATCATCGGTACCATGCTGAGCTTCGGTTGGGCCATCGCCGCAACCATGTTGACCAAGCTCGCGATCTCGCATTGGCGCTAGCGGCTGCGGCGTTGTGGCACCGGGCCATGCCCGGCGGGTCGGGCGCGAGCTAACCCAGCAGGATCACGCCCCACACCGTGCCGACCATCAGCAGTGCTGTGGTCTGGGCGGCGCTGCCCATGTCCTTGGCGTTCTTGGACAGTGGGTGGTGGTCAAGCGAGATGCGGTCGACCACCGCTTCGATGGCCGAGTTCAGCAGCTCCACCAGCAGGCTGATGAAGCAGACCGCCAGCACCACGGCGCGTTCGACCTGGCTGATGTCCAGCAGGAACGCGGTGGCGATCAGCAGCGCATGCAGCAGCAACAGCTGCCGGAAGGCGGCTTCGCCACGGAAGGTGGCGATGAAGCCGTCGCGCGAATGGATCAGCGTGTAGAAGATGCGGCGAAGGCCGGTCTTGCCATGCGGGTATTTACCGCTGTCCTTGGGGGAGGGTGGCTGCATGCCGGTCCTGCCATGAAGTGATCTCACGACAGGATGTGCAGGCGGGCGTCGGGAAAGCGTCGGACGCCCGTTGGATTTTCCTTCAGCCGGCCTGGCGCTGCGCCTGGATGGTCTGGTCGAGGGCATCCAGATCGTCCGTCGGCGAGGCCAGCCATGCCGGGTACGCCTCGGTCTCGACGAAGGCGGAGGATCGCAGCACATCATCGAACGCCGGATTGTCCTTCTCCGGGTGGCGCAGCAGGCCGGACATCAGCCCGCAGATGCGGACGGCCGCCTGGAAGGCGCCCTGCAGCGAACCGGCCGGCTCGGTGACCGTGTTGAGGAAGGCCGCATAGGCCGGGCCATCGAACACGAAATCCTCGCGGTTCTTGAATGCTTCGCCGCTGAGGTTGGTTTCGCCGGAGACGTGCCGGGAGAATCCCCAGGACCAGATGTCGAGGAAGCGCAGGTCATCCAGCATCCGGCGCGCATCGTCATTCAGTGGAACGGCGCCGGACAAGGCGTGCTCCAGCGTGGCCGCTGCGAACGGCTCGGTGCCCTGGTGGGCCAGGAAATCGCTCAGGCAGCGCAGTGCAGCGGGATGGTCCGGGTCCAGCTGCAGCGCCCGGTAGATCACCCGTGCGCCTTCCACGTGACGGCCCTGGGCGATGAAGATGTTGAGCGCGTGGTGGGCGAGCTGGTCGGCGTTGAGGTCGGCAATCCGGGTCATCGGGTCTGGCTGGCATGGACGAACGGTGGGCACCAGTCTGACAGATCACTCATTCGGCCGGGCTGCGTGAATCGCGGATCGAATAGATCACCGAGAAGATCTTCCAGCCCTGTTCGGTACGGATCAGCTGCCACATTTCCTTGCCCCAGTTGATCTTCACTCCATCGTCGTGGAAGCTGTAGTCAAACGACACCGAGGCCACATCGCCATCCGTTTCGATCTTCGTATTGGAGAATGTCTCCTCCTTCGGTTTCGGCGACGCAACGACGCCGTCGATCAGCGCGATGAAGTTGTTGGCGGGAATCTGCCGTGCCTTGATCGCATCGGGCTTGGCCTTGCGGATGTCCTGCAGGCGCACATCCTCGGAGACAAACTGCCAGCCGATGTCTTCCGGTTTGTCGGAGAAGAACAGGCCCATGTAGGTCGGCTTGTCCTTGTTGATCAGCGAGGTGCGGAACGATTCGACCACCTGTTCGATGGCTTTTCCATCGGCTGGACTGTGGGCTGGACTGTTGTTGCCGGCATGGCCTGGCGAGGCTGACAGCAGAAGCGCGAGGAGGGCGAGTGGTGCTCTTGATGTCTGCATCTGCAGCTTCCGGGGACAAGGGGATGCTGCCGGGGCATTTCGTTACATCAGCGCCCCGGCGCATCCCCTCATTCAACGATGCAGCGCGTCGATGATCAACCCGGTAGCAATCTCCACCAGCAGGTACTTGCTATCGGACTGCCGGACCCAGCGTTGGTCGCGGCCCGGCTCGCGCAGGTGATAGCGCGCGTAGTCGTCCACCCAGTAGCGGCGGTCCACTTCCGCCCATGGCAGGCGCTCACCGCGACGCCAGGCCTTCTTCTGCCAGCCCGGCGGAGGTGCATCACGGTTGTGCGGGCCACCGGCGTGCGGCGGTGGCCCGTTGCCGCGCGCATGGTGCGGCGGATCGGCGAAGGCGGGTGCCGCGGCCAGCGCGGCAGCCGTGGTCAATGCAATGGCGAACAGGCGTGTGGTGTTCATCGCAACCTCCGGGCCTTGCCGCTGCATGCGGCGTCGTGCCGTGAAGTATGGATCAGGGAGTGTGAACGGACTTTTGAGCTGTCACCGTTGCAGCAGGGCGCATTCCACGGCGTTGCAACTGGCGGCTCGGGCACGACGCAGCGGCCTCCGGCATGGCTGCCTCAGGCGCGCTCGCGTACCTCATACCAGTCGCGCGATCGATTCACGATCTTCACCACCGAAAGCATCACGGGGACTTCAATCAGCACCCCCACCACCGTGGCCAGCGCCGCGCCGGAGTGGACTCCGAAAAGGCCCACGGCCGTCGCCACCGCCAGTTCGAAGAAGTTGCTGGCGCCGATCAGTGCCGACGGCCCGGCCACACAATGCGCCACACCCAGGCGCCGGTTGAGCAGGTAGGCCAGGCCGGAGGTGAAATAGACCTGGATCAGGATCGGGACCGCGATCAACGCAATCACCATCGGCTGCTGCACGATCTGCTGGCCCTGGAACCCGAACAGCAGCACCAGCGTCAGCAGCAGCGCCGACAGTGACAGTGGCCCCAGCTGGCGCAGCGCCGTCTGCAGCCCGGATTCGCCATGGCGCGACAGGATCCAGCGCCGCAGCAATGCGGCCACCAGTACCGGAACCACGATGTACAGGCCGACCGACAGCAGCAACGTATCCCACGGTACGGTGATGGCCGACAGCCCCAGCAGCAGCGCCACCACCGGCGCATAGGCCACCACCATGATCGCGTCGTTCAGTGCCACCTGGCTCAGCGTGAAGTTGGCATCGCCGCGGCACAGGTTGCTCCATACGAACACCATGGCCGTGCAGGGCGCGGCCGCCAGCAGGATCAGGCCGGCGATGTAGCTGTCGATCTGGCCGGCGGGCAGCCAGTCCGCAAAGACGTGGCGCAGGAAGAGCCAGCCCAGCAGCGCCATCGAGAATGGCTTCACCGCCCAGTTGATGAACAGCGTCACCCCGATGCCTTTCCAGTGCTGGCCCAGCTGGCGCATCGCACCGAAATCCACCCGCAGCAGCATCGGGATGATCATCAGCCAGATCAGCACCGCCACCGGCAGGTTGACTTTGGCCACTTCAGCCGCCGCCAGGGAGGCGAAAGCACCTGGCAGGAAGTGCCCGAGCAGCGTGCCGACGATGATGCACAGCGCGACCCAGAGCGTCAGGTGGCGCTCGAACAGGCCCATGGGTGCCGCTGTGCTCATGGCGTGCGCGCTGCCGGCAGCAGATGGCCGATCTGGTCCAGCGCCTGCTGCAGCATTCCGCGGTCCTGCCACACGTGCCCGGGCAGCGCCAGCAGGGCCTGCACGCGTGCCTTCACGATGGCATGCGCGTGGGCGAAGGCGGCAGCCTTGTCGGCATCGCTGCCCTCTGCCTCGGCCGGGTCCGGCAGGCCCCAATGGCTGCGGATGAAGTCACCGAACACCACGGGGCAGGCTTCCGCTGCCGCCGCATCGCAGACGGTGATCACAAGATCCATGGGGGCGGCATCAGCGAACTCATCCCAGGATTTGCTGCGCAGTCCCGCGACCGGCATGCCTTCGGCGCGAAGCTGTGCAAGCGCGAATGGATTGACCTGGCCGGTCGGGTGGCTGCCGGCACTGAAGGCCGTGAAGCGGTCGCCGCCCCATGCGCGCAAGGTGGCTTCGGCCAGCACGCTGCGGGCGCTGTTGCCGGTACAGAGAAACAGGATGGAGCGGGACATGGTGGCGTTTCCGTATCAGCAGCTGCAGGGATTGCCCGACGGCGTGCACTGTTCGCTGGGCGAACCGGCGCAGCAGTTGTGCGTGAGGTACTCGATCAGGCCGGTCATTGCGCTGAAGTTCGCGCGGTAGCAGACGTGGCGGCCCTGGCTCTCGCTCTCGACCAGTCCGGCCTGTACCAGCTCCTTCAGGTGGAAGCTGAGGGTGGCGGGCGGAACCTGGAGGGCTGTGGCGATGTCGCCGGCCATGCGACCGGCCGGGCCGGCTTCGACCAGCAGGCGGAAGGCCGCCAGGCGGGTGGCGTGGCCGAGCGCGGTGAGCGCAGCGATTGCATTCGATGTTTCCATATTTCTAGAATAGTCGAATGAATAAGCCGATCACAAGTCCTTCGTTGCCCCATCTGAGGGAAGCCTCGCTTCCCCAGCCTGATCACCAGCGGTTGGCCGCCGAACGCCAGGGGCCGCCACGCATCCTGCTGTTGTACGGCTCACTGCGGCCGCAGTCGTTCAGCCGCAAGCTGGCACTGGAGGCCGAACGCCTGCTGCAGCATCTGGGCTGCGACACGCGCGTGTTCGATCCACATGCCTTGCCGCTGCTGGACAGCGTGGAGAAGGGGCATCCGGAAGTGCAGCGGCTGCGCGAGTGGTCGCACTGGTCGGAAGGGCAGGTGTGGGTCAGCCCGGAGCGGCACGGCACGGTGACCGGCGTGTTCAAGAACCAGATCGACTGGCTGCCACTGGAAGATGGCAGCGTGCGGCCGACCCAGGGCAGGACGCTGGCGGTGATGCAGGTCTGCGGCGGCTCGCAGTCGTTCAACACGGTCAATACGCTGCGGGTGCTGGGCCGCTGGATGCGCATGCTGACCATTCCCAACCAGTCGTCGGTGGCCAAAGCCTGGCAGGAGTTCGACGAAGACGGGCGGATGAAGCCTTCGCCCTACTACGATCGTGTGGTGGATGTGGTCGAAGAACTGGTGAAGTTCACGCTGCTCACCCGTGGCCGCGCCGACTACCTCGTGGACCGTTACAGCGAGCGCAAGGGCGATGCGTTGGCGGCGGAGCTGGCGCGGGCGGCGGGCGCGACCGGCATCTGAGGGCCTGCTGGTGGCCGCAGGTGGCGTGGCTATGACCGGGCGCGGCTGGCCGGACATCGTCGTTGGCGCAGTGATCGCCCTGTTGTTCCTGAGGTCGGCAGTGGGCGTGATCGCTGAAGCGTGGCCGGCATGGCGGGCAGCACGCCGACAGTGACTCAGTTGCGGTGGTGCCTGCTTGGGCAGACTGCCACCCGTTGGCTGCGCTGATCGATCAGCACCACTGCTTCCTGCAGCGCATGGGCACCGACCACCGCTTCGGGATAGTGGTCGGACACCCGTACGTGCAGCCCCTGCAGCGCCAGGCCGCCGATCAACACGGGAACATTCAGCTGTGCATGTCCGCCATCGACCTCGCCGTGACTGAGGGTCAGTCGATCCCCGGTGGTCACTGCGGCACCGGCTGCCCGCCGGAAGAGTGCCGTGGGCAGCACCATCGCGACGTTGGCGCCGGTGTCCAGCTGCGCCTCCGTGCTGACTGCTCCAATCTTCACCGGGATGCGGAAGGCGCGTGCATAGGCCAGCGTGTCTGGTTGCGCGGGCAGGAGATCGATGTCGCGGCGGAACTGCAGGCGCCGTTGCGGGTAGTCGATGATCAGCACGCCATCAGCGAAGAATCCGCGCGCAAGGATGCCGTCGAACACTGCGTCTTTGGATTGCCGTGCGTTGTAGTCGCGGGTGAGCGCGGTCACGTCGCTGTGGCGCAGCCCGTCGAGCGCCAGGGCGTCGATGCGCACTGTGTCGGCCCGCGCTGTCTGCACGCCGTCGGAGTGGTGAGTGCTGGCGTCCGCCGGCAGCGCCAGTTGACGGACCAGGCGGGCGTCCGCGCGGGCCATGCCGCTGGCGCCGGTATCGATGGCGAAGCGGTACGGGCCGCTGCCGTTGACCTGCACCTGCACATGGATGCGCCCGTCGATGACGTCGAAGGGAACGTCGATGATGCGCTCGCCCGGGCAGGCGGCGAAGGAACAGGCGCTCTCCAGCACGGGTGAGGCGAGGGTGACCAGGGGAAGCGTCAGCAGAGTGAGGATGGCGATGGCAGTGCTGCGCCAACGGCGAGTGCCCAGTACGGTACGGCGATGCGGGGGAATGCGCCTCATGATCCTGTTCCATGGGTGTCCAGGATCTTCTGATGCGTGAGGGATGCAGGCGGTTGCAGATGTTTCCTGCCCGCAGGCTGCTCCGAAAGCTGTCGCGGTAATCGGCTGGATCTGGAATCCGCGCGGGTGGAAATGTGACGGATGTCGCGGGCCTTGACTTGAATATGTCACCGTCTTCAACGATAAAGGCGGCATGTGGCACTGCCGCATTCCGGACCAGGGACGATCCGAAGCATGACGTGATGGGGCTCTACCCCCGCGTTCTCGTTCCCGCCGGCGCTGTGTTCGTCCAGGAAGGAGAACAGGGATGTTGGAACGACTGAAGACCCTCTCGCGTGCCGTGCTGGCGATTGTTGCCGTCGGCTTCGTCGCCCCTGCTGTGGCACAGGCGCAGGAAAGCAAGATCACCTGGCGTATTTCGCAGCCCGGAGGCGATGCGACCCAATACAAGACCCAGCAGGCGGCGGTGGCCGCCATCAAGAATCTGCCGGCGCCCAGCCCGTTCCCGCCGGAGTTCCAGTTCGGCTGGCAGTCTGTCGACAAGATCAAGTCGAAAGTCGTGGACTTGAACGGAAACACGTCGATCACCTACTGGATGGGTAAATCTCAGCCAGCAGATCCTGAGTGGACTTACCATGGCGCAGGAAATGGTGGCTTCCAGTCCGAAGAGGATGTGCTGGAAGCGCTCATTGCAGACTTGCAAGACATCAATCCCCACTGTCCTGGGGAAACCGCTGTGCCGGAAGGAGGCTGGGTCCCAACTGCTCCAGAGATGGATGGGATTTCGGAGTTCAGGGAGTACCGCGTCACCGGAATGCTGGGCAGCAACACGGCGGAGTCTCCGTGCGTACCCTTCGACGCAGGAACGACAGGGCTCGCTCGCATGCGACGCTTGAACTGCCCCATTCCGTTCACGCAATGGTCCAACAAGCACAACGCCTGCGTCAGCGAGGAATTCGTTGCGACCATCACCTCCAAATCGCAGAAATGCGACAAGGACAGTTCTGGGACGAATTGTCCTTCGACAGAAGAGGGCGAGGCGGCGAACAAGGCACCTTGCGACGGCACCGTAGGCAATCCGTGTGATGTCAAAACCGGCGAGAAGTACGAAATCGCGCCGGACTTCGATCTTGGCTGGATCGCACTGACGCGTTTCTATCACTCCGGCATTTCCACGTCCTCCGGTGGCTTCGGTTATGGCTGGACCCATTCGCTGGGCGCCCACCTGGCACTGGATGGCGCTGACAGTGTGGGCATCATTGAAAGCACCGGTTTCCAACGGGCATTCAAGAAGATCGGCCAAGCCTATGAGGCGGACGACGACAGTGGTGATCGTCTCGTCCAGAACGGTAACTGGACGCTGTATTCGGCGGGTTCCATCTCGACCTTCGGCGCGGACGGGCGTCTGATCACCAAGCGCTTCCCGGATGGCACGTCGCTGACCTATATCTACGATGACAGCGATCGCCTTGCGGCCGTCACCCACAGCAGTGGCCGCACGCTGGAGTTCGTTTACCAGTCCAACGACTACGAGGCGCTGATCAGTTCGGTGCTGGTCGAAGGCATTCCGCTGGCCACCTATACCTACACGCCTCAGAACCAGGTTGCCACGGTGACCTATGCGGGTGGCGGTGTGCGCACGTATCACTACGAGAATCAGGATTTCCCCCAGCACCTGACGGGTATCACCGCGGAAGACGGGCGTCGCTACAGCACTTTTACCTATGATTCCGACGGTCGCGTCATTTCCAGTCAGCACGCCGGCGGTGCCGATGGTGTGACGCTCGCCTACAGCCCCAACGGCGGTGCGGTCGTGACTGACGCGCTTGGGCGGCAGACCGACTACACCCTGACACCCGGCGGCGACACCGCGCCGTCGCGCAAGGTGACCGGCCTGACCGATTCGCAGGGAACCGTCAGCCGAACCTACTACGACCAGAGTGTCGACTTCCGCCGGCGTCTGGATACCTACACCGATCGCCGCGGCATCCAGACCAGGCACACCTATGCGCAGGGCACCGATCCGGTGAGCGGTCGTGCCGTTAGCATCCATACCGTGACCGAAGCGGTCGGCTTGCCCGAGCAGCGGGTGATGACCACGGCGCGCGACGTCGAAACCAATGCGGTACTGACCACCCGGATCGGTAGCCGCGAAACCCGCACGGCCTTCAATTCCCGACGCCAGCCGACGGCCAACACGGTGACCGACACCGCTTCCGGTCAGACGCGCATCACCAGCTACACGTACTGCGAAGCCGCTGATGTGGCAGCGGCAGGCAGCTGCCCGGTGGAGGGGCTGCTGAAGAGTGTGGATGGCCCGCGCACGGATGTGGCCGATGCCGTTACCTATGCCTATTACTCGGCGGATGATGCAGGGTGCGCGACCGGAGGTGCCTGCAGCTATCGCAAGGGCGACCTGCGCAGCGTGACCAATGCGCTGGGCCAGACGGTCGAGACCTTGGCCTACGACGCGTTCGGGCGGCCGTTGTCGGTCAAGGACGCCAACGGCGTGGTCACCGATTACACGTACCATGCTCGCGGCTGGCCGACCTCGATCACCGTACGCGGCGCGACCACTGCCGAGGATCGGGTCACCCAGCTGAGCTATTGGCCGACGGGCCAGGTGCAGAAGATCACCGAGCCGGATGGCAGCAGCGTTTCCTACGTCTACGATGCTGCGCTGCGCTTGACCGACATCGAGGACAACGCAGGCAACACGATTCACTACACACTGGACAATGCCGGCAACCGCCTCAAGGAAGACACGCTGGACACCGGTGGCACGCTGCGCCGTACCCTGGCACGCACGTTCAACACGCTCGGCCAGCTGACCGCGCTGAAGGACGCAGGCAATCACGCTACCGGCTTTGCCTACGATGCCAACGGCAACCCGCAGACGGTAACCGACGCCCTGCAGCGGGTGACCAGCCAGCAGTTCGATCCGCTGAACCGTCTGGCGCAGACCCTGCGGAACGTCGGCGGCGTGGCGGCGGAGATCCGCAGCCAGTACAACGCGCTGGACCAGGTCACCCAGATCACCGATCCGAAGGGACTGCACACCACCTACGCCTACAACGGGTTCGGTGACCTGACCGGCCAGGTCAGCCCGGACAGGGGCGCCAGCAGCTTCACCCTGGATGCGGCCGGCAATCGCAAGACGGCCACCGATGCGCGTGGCGTCACCGCCACCTATCACTACGATGCACTCAACCGCCTGATCGGCGTCGCCTATCCGGACCCCAATCTGGATGTGGGCTACAGCTATGACGTGGCGCCGGCTGCCTGCGCCACAGACGAGCGCTTTGCCAAGGGGCGCCTGGGGCAGGTGCTGCATGCCAATGGCAGCACCCAGTACTGCCATGACCGCTTCGGCCAGGTCACCCGTAAAGTGCAGACGATCAATGGTGTCGCCAGCACGCTGCGCTACGCCTACAGCAAGTCGGGCCGCCTGACCGCGCTGACCTACCCCGACGGCAGTGTGGCCGACTACGTGCGCGATACTCAGGGGCGCATCAGCCAGATCGGCCTGACCCGGCCCGGCCAGGCCCGCCAGATCGTGGTGAACAACGTGACCTACGCGGCCTTCGGCCCGGCGACCAGTTGGACCTATGGCAACGGCCGCCAGCTGCAGCGTCCGCTGGATCTGGACTACCGCCCTCAGGCGGTGCATGACCCGGCCGCAGGCGGCCTGTCGCTGGGCTATGGCTATGATCCGGTGGGTTCGATCACCGAACTGAAGAACGGCACAGGCTCGACGGTGCTGGCCAAGTACGCTTACGACGCGCTGGGTCGCCTGACCCAGACCCAGGACGGTACGACCGGCACACCGATCGAAACCTATGCGTATGACGCCACCGGTAATCGCACCGCGCTGACCACCTCGGCAGGTACCGCCAGCTACACCTATCCCGCAACCAGCCACCGCCTGACTGCGGTGGATGGCGAGGCGCGCACCCATGACGCAGCGGGCAACACCACCAGCATCGGCAGCAAGACGTTCACCTACAACGATGCCAATCGCATGAACGCGGTGAAGCAGGGTAACGCCACATTGGAGAGCTACGGCTACAACCATCGTGGCGAGCGCGTGTTGCGTACCCCGGCCGGTGGCGCAGCGCAGATCACCCTGTATGACGAGGCAGGGCAGTGGCTGGGCAACTACTCGGCCACGGGCCAAGCGCAGCAGCAGGCCATCTGGCTGGACAACTATCCGGTGGCGCTGATCAATGTGCCGGGCACCGGCGTGCCGGAGTTAGCCTACGTCCAGCCGGATCATCTGGGCACACCGCGCGTGGTGATCGACCCGGTGCGCGATGTGGCGATCTGGGAGTGGAGCAACAAGAGCGAAGTGTTCGGTAATCAGATTCCGAGTGCCGACCCGGATGGTGATGGTGTGGCGTTCGAGCTGGCGCTGCGCTTCCCGGGCCAGCAGGCGACGGATGCGAGTGGGTTGTTCTACAACAATCAGCGGGAGTATGACCCGGTAGTTGGGCGGTACTCGCAGAGTGATCCAATTGGGTTGGAAGGCGGAATCAGTACATTTGCCTATTCCGAATCTGATCCCGTGCTGAACATCGATCCATTCGGTGAGATGTCGGGACGTCGCGGGGAACGAAATCAGACGCGCTCGCCGGATGGGACCAACAATCCTGGAAAAAAGTGGAAGGATGATCCCAAACGCCCTGGATGGGGATGGCAGAAGGACTCCAATACGGGAAAGTCAACCTATAAGAGGAAGCCGTCGTTCCTGCTTCCACCCAAGGCAATCGGACCCACGCTCGCACTCAGAGTTGCTCTTCAGGTTGCTTGCGAGAATGGAGATGTTAACGCGTGCAAGACCCTGTGTAGTCTCTTTCCAGAGGTTTGCGGGGCGGTAGACTTCACAGAGCCGAATGTAGCAATGTGCCCTACGGATGGTTCGACGTCACTGCTCTTCTAGATGAACTGCAAGATGGGCTATGTTTCATTTGGAAAGGGCCGGGAAGATCTTCGCTTGCTGGCAGGGATGCTGGCGCTGACTTGAGGCTTACTAGGTGAAGAGGTTGCATGCGCGTGCGGTCAAGGAAATGGAGGTAGTCACTCCTGCCGGGATGAGGAAGATGGTGCTGGGCCTGTTTCATCGTCGGCATGATTACGGCGACTTTGACCTTTTGGAGGTTGTGGCTGAACTTCACAAGCTTGGGATATCAACACTGAAGCAGTTGAGGCTCCTTCTAAAAAGGCACCGTCGTTCAATTCTCCATGATGAGAAAAGGAAGATGTCTCGCGCCGAAACTGTGCACCTTCTTTCGCAATTCGATTCGCGAGGTATCGACTCGCACACTAACACTGCCTGGTTTGCGGTTCCTGGTGTTGTGCGAGAGGCCCTTGAAAAGGAGTTTGGCTGGGAAGTGGTGAAACAGTTCCATGAATACGAGCCGGAGGAGGGCTGCGATCAAGAAGGGACAGAGTGAGTTTGCGCACGTATCAATCTTCGCTGTTTTCGCTTCAATTCCATTTCGTTGGATGCGATGCGGCCTATGAATTCGGTTCTGATGAGGTTGGCGTGCCCAATAGCGTCCTTTTTGTGAGAATGGCTCTTGGCGAGGCTAGGCGCCAGGGGCTCCGTGGTTGTTTCCCCGGAGTTCCAGTCTATGAACCAAGATTTCAACTCCCTTGAATGGTGTGACGCCACGTTGCTGGCCATCAACATCAACAGAAGCAATCCTGGCGTATGCGACGAGGTAAGGGTGCGAGCGCGTTGGCCGGATGGCCGGCAGGCAACCGTTTGCTTCTCGGAAGCCTACGGGTGCTCGGCGCTCATGAACTTCGGCGTACTGGGTGACGAGGGAATTGAGTTTGCCATGGTGGATGATGACGAGCCGGGACTCGCTGATCTTCTTGATCGTTGGAAGGCGGTCGGCTATCCGCTGTCCGGTCTGAAGTGTTTTCGTATCGAGACCAGCTCGACCGGAAGCGTCATTCTCATCTACGCCAGGACATGGCGGATCGAGAATCAGCCGATGGCGGACGCGGTGCCCTGAAGGACATCCCGTGCCCAGGTTCCTCACCCCCGACGAGGTCTCCCTCATCCACAGGCTGCTGCCGGAGACGACCGAGCTGTCCGAACGGTTGTTGAAGGATCTGGCGCTCGCTCAGGTGGAGGATGTGGGTGTCGTCGGATTCGGGGGCGTGGTGTTCCTGTCCAGCACGACCCAGCTTTTCGGCAGTGACATTGCTACGGCCATGCTTGCCGATGCCGACGGCGTGCCGGTGAGAGTCACCCTGTGCCTGGATAATCACGATCAACTCTTCGAGCTGGAGCTGTGCAAGGTGGACTTCTCTTCGATCATCGGCGTCGATCTGAGAAGTGCTTTCAGCGAGCACTGACGCCTGCTGAAAGCGGTCCTCGCTGAAGGCCGTGGCGCATGGCATTCACCCTTCAGGCTGCAACCGCCCCACCGCCTGCGCGCACAATGACTGGCTGGCCAGTACCAACCCCTCCATCACCCGGTCGCCCACGTACTCTTCCGGTTCGCCGTTCTGGCCGGTGCGCTCCGCCGCCAGCAGCATTTCCAGCACCACACGCAACCCGCTCAACGCGCAATCGGCATCGGCCAGGGCCAGGCAGCGCCCGGGCAGCTGATGCCGCTCCGGCCAGGGTTGGCCATCGGCCGCCGCACCGACGCCGATGCGATGGAGGTTGGCAATGAAGGTGTTCCTGTCCACTGCGGGCACAGCCTGTGGCGAACCGTCGTCGTGGGCGGTGCTGCGATAGGCGTGCAGATGCGGGAAGTCCGATTCGTTCATGGCAAGGCTCCGTGCAGGGCAATCGGTAGCCGCCACCCATAAAAGTGGCGGGCGGTACGTGGTTCGAACACCGGGTTGATGTCAGTCCGGCGGGCCCGGAAGCCCCCACGCACCGCCCGCCATAGCCGGCAGACGGATTGCCAGCCGGCGCCACGCTGAGGTGACGCCGGCTGGCAAGCGCATACATCAACATCAACTCGGGTGTTCGAAGCCCGGCCACCCTTTTCCGGTGGCACGCCATCTGAGCCCCTGGCGCTGTGCAATGCCAATCAGAAGAGTTGCAAACATCGCTCGATTGGAGACGCTTTCGGCATTCTCCCACGCTGTTAAGCACTGCCAGCGCTGGCTGGCGTGGTGATCCGCCCGAACCGTGCAATCTGCGACAGGTGTCGAGGTTGGGGGAGGGAAGGGCGCGGGTGGGGAAGGGCGATGGCGACAGGCTCCGCGCAAGTCTGAGTCGAGCATGGCTGGGCCGCACCGAGGCCAAAGCGTGACGTGCGACTCGGGTTGACGTTCCCAGCCACCAAGCGCAGGCTGGTCCGGCACGTTTCCTAACCAGAAGGAGACTTATGACCGCCACCGCTTCCGTGCACCCAACCCCCGACGCCCAGGGCCGTTCCCGCCTCTGGAGTGTGTTCTGGCTGCAGGGCGTCATTCCCAGCAACATTCTGTGGGCCGTGGCTCTCTGGGCGCTGGCCAACCAGCGCACCCCGCTGCTGCTGGGGGTGTTTGCCTTACTGCTGCTCTATACCGGCTGGATCATCCCGGCGGTATGGCGGGCGGCGCCCTCCGCGCACAACGCGAACCTGGGCGTGGCCGCGCGCGGGCTGACCGTGGCCTGGGGGCTGAACACCGTGCTGGTGATCTTCTTCCTGACCCTGCAGCTGGTGGCTCAATAGAACTGAACAGGCTCGCCGCCCCGGTCGAAGGCGGCGAAGCGGCCGATCTGACCGTCATGGATGGCGTTGACCATCAGCTTCAGCGGGCGCGCGGCCTCATCGCTGTTGGGGGCGAAACCGGCGCGACCATCCAGCGCCGCCACGAAGACCAGGTCCCAGTCGATGCCGGTGGTGGTGGATTCGGTGGCCAGCGCCTGGAAGCTGGGCACCTCGGCTGGCAGCTTGTCCACGCACAGCACCGGCGACAGGGTGCCGCCCTCGCGGCGGTCATGCCGGTCGCGCTGGTCGTCGGTGGGCGATTCGGGCAGCTCGGCGCGCACGAATACGAACAGCAAACGTTGCGGTTCAGCCTGCTGGCCTGCGGCGTGCAGCAGCTGCTGGAAATCGTTCATCATCATGAGGGTTGTCACACGCCCGCTGCACGGAAAGCCGCATGCTGCCACAACGGCTGCCGCGCAGGGCCGAAGACGATTGATTTAAGTCATGCCCATGGAACTGACTGCCGCGTACTCTGGCAATCGTTCCAGCAGACGAGGGTTTCCGGGCCGTTCCGGGTACAGGCAAGACGGTGGAGCAACAAGGTGGACCAGCCATGAGCCAACTCACCGACGGTTTCGGACGCAGCTTTCCGTACCTGCGCCTGTCGTTGACCGAAGCCTGCAACTTCCGTTGCAGCTATTGCCTGCCCGACGGTTACCAGGTCGATGGCCGCCCGCGCTTCCTGCAGGTGGATGAAATCGCGCGCCTGGTGCGCGCGTTCGCCGCGCTGGGCATGAGCAAGATCCGCCTGACCGGTGGCGAGCCCAGCCTGCGCAAGGATCTGGACGAGATCATCGCCACCGTGGCGGCGGCGCCGGGCATCCGCAAGGTGGCCATCACCACCAATGGCACGTTGCTGCCGCGTCGCCTGCCGGGCTGGCACCGCGCCGGCCTGACCGCGCTGAACGTGAGCATGGACAGCCTGCAGCGCGAACGCTTCAGGACCATCACCGGGCATGACCGCCTGCCGGAGATCGAACAGGGCCTGGCCCTGGCGCAGGCGTTGGGCCTGCCGGCGATCAAGCTCAACGCGGTGCTGCTGCGTGGCCTGAACGATGACGAGCTGCCGCAGTGGATGGACTACCTGCGTGGCCGCCCCTTCAGCGTGCGCTTCATCGAACTGATGCGCACCGGCGACAACGAAGCCTATTTCCAGCGCCACCACCTGCGCGCCGACGTGGTGATCGAGCAGCTGCTGGCCGCTGGCTGGCACGAGCGTCCGCGCGCCGCCGACGCCGGCCCGGCGCGCGAGTTCGGCCACCCCGACCATCGCGGCAGCATCGGCATCATTGCCCCGTATTCGCGTGACTTCTGCAAGGGCTGCAACCGCCTGCGGGTGACCGCCAAGGGCGACCTGCGGCTGTGCCTGTTCGGCGAGTTCGGCGTACCGCTGCGCCCGCTGCTGCAGCGCGATGAGGACCATGAGGCGCTGCTGGCACGCATCACCACACAGCTTGGCCTGAAAGCGGCCGGGCATGGACTGCACCAGGGCCAGACCGGGCTGACCCCGCACCTGGCCTCCATCGGAGGATGAGCAACACGATGAGTGGGGAATTGAACGCGGCCTTCCATATGGCCGATGTCCGTAACAAGCGCATCAGCCGCCGCCGTGCGGTGGCGGTGGGCGAGCTGCATGCCGGTCCAGTGGCCTATCCGCTGATCGTCGAGCGCCGCCTGCCCAAAGGCGATGCGCTGGTGATGGCCGAGATTGCCGGCCTGCAGGGCGCCAAGATGGCGTCGATGCTGATGCCGCTGTGCCATCCGCTGCCGCTGGAACTGGTGCAGGTGTTCTGCGCACCGGTGCCGGAGCGGCAGGCGATCCGCGTGTGGTGCGAGTGCGCCAGCGAGGCACGCACCGGCGTCGAGATGGAGGCGCTGGCTGGTGTCAACGCGGCGTTGCTGACCCTGTACGACCTGAGCAAGCCAGTGGAACCGGCACTGCGCATCGAAGGCATCCGCCTGCTGTTCAAGGAAGGCGGCAAGCGCGGGGTCTGGCTGCACCCGGATGGCATGGACGAGGCCGAGCGCGTGCGTTTCAACCCACGTGCACCTAAGGGGTTGGAGGGTGCGGCCTGCGCGGTGATTACGCTGAGCGATCGCGCCAGCGAAGGCACTTATGAGGATGTGTCCGGCCCGACCCTGGTGACCGGCCTGAGAAAGCTGGGTGGCGACGTAGTGGCCGCCGAAGTGCTGCCCGATGGCATCGAGCCGTTGGCGGGCCGCCTGCAGGCCTTGGCTGCCGAGGGCGTGCGCCTGTGCCTGTGCACCGGTGGTACCGGGCTGGGCCCGCGTGACCTGACCCCGGAGGCGCTGCGTTCCTTGAACGCACGGCCGGTGCATGGCCTGGCACAGATGGTGCGGGCGCTGAGTGCACAGCACACGCCGATGGCCTGGCTGAGCCGCGCCGAGGTGGTGCAGCTGGGCAACATGCTGGTGTTCGCATTGCCAGGCAGCCCGAAGGCGGCGGCGCAGTGCCTGGACATCCTGGCGCCGGTACTGGGCCACGCCCTGGCGATGGTCGACGGTGGTGGCCACTGATGATTGCCTACAGCGAAGCCCTGCAGCACCTGCTGGATGCGGCCACGCCGCTGCCGGCCGAGCGCCTGCCGTTGCATGAGGCCGGCGCCCGCACTCTGGCCAGTGACATCATCAGTGAGCAGTCGCTGCCGCCGTTCGACAATTCGGCGATGGACGGCTTCGCGCTGCGCGCCAACGGCGCGACGTTCGAGGCCGGTACCGAATTCGCGGTGCAGGGCTGGCAGGCGGCCGGCGATGCCGGTGCCGAGGGCGGCGAGGGTGCCTGGGAAATCATGACCGGAGCGCGCATGCCGGTTGGGCTGGATACGGTGGTGCCCGTCGAGAACGTGGAGATCCTTACCAGCGAGGACGGCCGCCCGACCCGCATCGCATTGAAGGGCACGGTGAAGCCGGGCCAGAACGTACGCCTGCGCGGCCAGGATGTGAGCGACGGCGAGCGTGTGCTGCAGGCCGGGCAGGTGCTGGATATCAATGCACGCACCCTGCTGCATGCCATCGGCGTGGGCCAGGTGGCGGTGGTGGCACGGCCGAAGGCGGCGGTGATCGCCACCGGCAAGGAGCTGGTGACCGAGGCGGCGCAGACGCTGGAGTCCGGCCAGATCCGCGACAGCAACCGGCCCTACCTGGTTGGCCGCCTGCAGGCCGCCGGTGCCGAGGTGGTCTGGCAGGGCACGGTGGGTGATGACGTGGCCGCGTTCAATGCGGTGCTGGATGAAGCGCTGGCTGCCGGCGCGCAGCTGCTGATCAGTACCGGCGCGGTGTCGGCCGGCCGCTACGATTTCGTTCTCGATGCGCTGCGCGGCCGTGGTGCGCGCATCGTGTTCCACAAGGTGGCGATCCGCCCGGGCAAGCCGCTGCTGTTTGCGGTGCTGCCCAATGGCGCGCTGTATTTCGGTCTGCCCGGCAACCCGGTGTCGGCCGCCGTGGGCCAGCGCTTCTTCGTGGAGCCGGTGCTGCGCCGCCTGCTGGGGTTGGCACCGGAAACCGTGTTGCAGCTGCCGCTGCAGGCCGACGTGCGCAAGCCGCCGGGCCTGCGCTTCCACGCGCGTGCGCGGGTGGAAGTGGACGGTCAGGGGCGCCTGAGTGCGCGCGTGCTGTCCGGGCAGGAGTCGTTCCGTTTGATGTCCATGCTGCAGGCCAACGCCTGGGTGGTGCTGGAGGCCGAGGGAGACCTGGCCAGCGCTGGTACCTACGTGCGCGTGCAGGGCTGGGGTCACCATGACCCGGTGCAGCTGGCGAGTCAGGAGTCATAATGAAACAGGTGAATCTGCAGCTGTTCGGTGCGTTTTCCGATCTCGATGCCAGCCGCGAGATCGCGGTGGAGGTGGCCGGAGGCACCGTGGCCGACCTGCGCCAAGCGCTGCGCGAGCTGCTGCCGACGCGTTGGCCGGGCTTCCGCGCGGGCCTGCTGGACTACTCGGCGTTCGCCGACCAGCAACGTGTGCTGCGCGACCATGAAGCGCTGCCCGACGATGGTCGGGTGGCGATCCTGCCGCCGGTAAGCGGGGGCTGAGCGATGAGCGAGAAGATCATCGCCAAGGTGGTGGATCGCGCGCAGGCGTCGATCGATCCGGCCGAGGGCATCGCTGCGGTGTCCGATCCGGGTTTCGGTGGCATCGATGTGTTCATCGGCAAGGTGCGCGACGTCAACATCGGCCGCCCGGTGAACGGGATTACCTATGACCTGTTCGAGCCGCTGGTGCTGAACGAGTTCAAGCGCCTGGCCGCCGAGGTCGAGGCGACGTTCGGTCCGAAGCTGAAGCTGTATGTGGCCCATGCCAAGGGCCGGTTGGGCATTGGCGATGTGGCGGTGGTGGTGGCTGCGGGCAGCCCGCATCGAGACGAGGCATTCAGGGCCTGCCGGCAGTTGATCGAGGTGGTGAAGCACCAGTGCCCGATCTGGAAGCAGGAGCATTACGAGGACGGCGACAGCGAGTGGAGCGAGGGTTGCAGCCTGTGCCATGCGGACAGCGAACCCGCACATGCCCATGACCATGCGCACGACCACCACCATTGAGTCCGCTGCAGCCACGCATGGCGTGGCTCTACCACCGAATGTCTGGATGGCCGTGGGGTTCAGTAGATGCACGCCATGCGTGGATGGGGCCGTTCCCGCGTATCCAACCGGCGCAGCCACGCATGGTGTGGCTCTACCATGAATGGAACCATCAACGGCATCGTGCTGGCCGGCGGCCTGTCCAGCCGGATGGGGCGCGACAAGGCGCTGCTGCCGTGGCAGGGGCGCACGCTGCTGGAACACATGCGTGGCCTGCTGCTGCAGGCCGGCGCCGAACGGGTGTGGGTGAGCGGCGACTATCCGGCCTTCGGCGGCATCCCCGATCAGGTGGCGCGCTGCGGTCCCCTGGGTGGACTGCACAGCGTGATGCAGCAGATGCCCGATAGCCTAGCCTGGGTGGTAGCGGTGGATACCCCGTTGCTGGCGCCGCGGCTGCTGCAACGGTTGGCCGCCGAGGGGCGGGGCGCATGTACGATCTTTGACGGGCATCCCTTTCCCATGCGGTTGAATGTGGACAATGCCACTCGTAGCGTGCTGGCCGCGATGTTGGATGATGCGGACGGGCCGCGCTCGGTACAGGCCTTCCAGCGCCGCCTGCAGATGCACGCGCTGCTGCTGGAAAGCGTTGACGAAGCCTGCCTGGTCAACTGCAATACCCCCGAACAATGGGAGGATGTTGCGTCATGAAAGTGCAGTTGCAGGATCAATCAGTACGGCTTCGCCTGGACGAGGCCGAACTGGCGCGCCTGCTGGCCGGTGAATCGGTCGAGAACATGACCCGCTTTGGCGGCATCGAGGGCTGGGGCATGGCGGTGTCGCTGCATGGCGGCGAGCAGCCCGTGCTGCTGGACGGGGGCACCTTCTGCCGCCTGGTACTGCCGCGCCCGGCCGTCGAGGCCTTGGCGGCGCGGTTGCCGTGCCGGGAGGGCCTGCCCTTCGACATTGCCCTGGAAGATGGCAGCCAGCTTCAGCTGCAGTTCGATGTGGACGTGCGCGACAGCGTGCGCCAGCGCGGGGTGACCCGCCGCAACACCGCTTCACCGGTTTGACATTTGTCAGGGGCACGGCGGAAACCGGCCCCTGATTGATCCAGATCAACCCCGTCGTTGTTGCTGCGCGGCCTAATGGCTGCATGACGACGGGTCACAACTTGAAAGCAATACCCACGTCATTCCACAGCCTTGGAGCCATGTATGACCGTCGGTAGCGATCCTGTTGTCCGCAGCACTGCCCGTCCGGGTCGCGTCATCAGCGACTGGACGCCGGAGGACCCCGGCTACTGGGAGCGCACCGGCAAGCGGGTCGCCACCCGCAACCTGGTCATCTCGATCCCCTCGCTGCTGCTGGCCTTCTCGGTCTGGGTGCTGTTCTCGGCGGTGTCGATCAGCCTGCCGAATATCGGCTTCAACTTCAGCACCGACCAGCTGTTCTGGCTGGTGGCGCTGCCCAGCCTGTCCGGCGCCACGCTGCGCATCTTCTATTCGTTCGTGATCCCGATTTTCGGCGGCCGCCGCTGGACCGCACTGTCGACCGCGTCGCTGCTGGCACCGACGCTCTGGCTCGGCTTCGCGGTACAGGACCCGGCCACGCCGTACGGGGTGTTCGTGGCCATCGCGATCCTGTGTGGGTTCGGTGGCGCGAACTTCTCGTCGTCGATGTCCAACATCTCCTTCTTCTACCCCAAGCAGAAGCAGGGCCTGGCGCTGGGCCTGAACGCCGGCCTGGGCAATGTGGGCGTGTCGGTGGCGCAGGCGGTGATCCCGCTGGTCATCACCGTGGGCGTGTTCGGTGCGCTGGGCGGTGCGCCGCAGCCCACGGTGGAGGGTGGGGCGCCGCTGTTCCTGCAGAACGCCGGTTTCATCTGGGTGCCGGCCATCGCGCTGTGCGCCGTCGCGGCCTGGTTCGGCATGAACGACCTGACCAGCGCCCGCTCGTCGTTCTCCGAGCAGGCGGTGATCTTCCGCCGCAAGCACAACTGGCTGATGTGCTGGTTGTACATCGGCACCTTCGGTTCCTACATCGGCTTCTCGGCCGGCTTCCCGATGCTGGTGAAGAGCCAGTTCCCGGACGTGAACCCGCTGGCCTACGCCTTCATCGGCCCGCTGCTGGGTGCGTTGATGCGTTCGGTGGGCGGCAGCATGGCCGACCGCTGGGGCGGCGCACGCCTGACTTTCTGGGTGTTCGCGCTGATGATCGCCGCCGTGTTCGGTGTGCTGCACTTCCTGTCCAGTCACGGCCAGGGCGGCAACTTCCATGGCTTCCTGCTCAGCTTCATGGCGCTGTTCGTGCTCAGTGGCATCGGCAACGGCACCACCTTCCGCATGATTCCGGTGATCTTCCGCACCCTGCATGAGCGCTGGTCGGCCAACGACAACGCCGAGGGCAAGGCTGCTGCTGCCCACCAGGCCAGCATCGAGTCGGCCGCGGTGGTCGGCTTCTCCGGTGCGATCGGCGCCTATGGCGGCTTCTTCATTCCCAAGAGCTACGGCTCGTCCATCACCTTGACCGGCAGCCCCGACATGGCGCTGTACGGATTCGTTGTTTTCTATGTCACCTGTCTGGCCGTGACCTGGTGGTGGTACTACCGGCGCGGTGCCGAGACACCCTGCTGACGACATGAAAACGCACCGCAGCCAGATGACACACACAGCCACGATGCCGATGTCCGCAAAGGGAGACCCCCGATGAGTTATTTCCTCGATCGCTTGCAGTTCTTCAAGCGTGACCCCCGGACCTTTTCCGATGGCCACGGATTCGCCAAGAGCGAAGGCCGTGACTGGGAAAACAGCTACCGCGCCCGTTGGCAGTACGACAAGATCGTGCGTTCCACCCACGGCGTGAACTGCACCGGTTCGTGCAGCTGGAAGATCTACGTCAAGAACGGCCTGGTCACCTGGGAAACGCAGCAGACCGACTACCCGCGTACGCGCCCGGACCTGCCCAACCACGAACCGCGTGGCTGCCCGCGTGGCGCCAGCTATTCCTGGTACCTGTACAGCGCCAACCGGCTGAAGTACCCGCTGATCCGCGGCACGCTGCTGCGCCTGTGGCGCGAGGCGCGCAAGAGCAAGGGCCCGGTCGATGCCTGGGCCAGCATCGTGGAGGACAAGGAAAAGGCGCGTTCGTACAAGACCCGCCGCGGCATGGGCGGCTTCGTGCGCCTGCAGTGGGAAGAGGCCAACGAGATCATCGCCGCCTCCAACCTGTACACGGTGAAGCAGTACGGCCCGGACCGCGTGGTCGGGTTCTCGCCGATTCCGGCGATGTCGATGGTGTCCTACGCCGCCGGCGCGCGTTACCTGTCGCTGCTGGGCGGCGCCTGCCTGTCCTTCTATGACTGGTACTGCGATCTGCCGCCGGCCTCGCCGCAGATCTGGGGCGAGCAGACCGACGTGCCCGAATCGGCCGACTGGTACAACAGCCGTTACATCATCGCCTGGGGCTCGAACGTGCCGCAGACGCGTACGCCCGATGCGCACTTCTTCACCGAGGCGCGCTACAACGGCACCAAGACGGTGGCGATCTGCCCGGACTATTCCGAGCTGGCCAAGCTGACCGATCACTGGCTGCACCCCAAGCAGGGCACCGATGCGGCGCTGGCCTTCGCCTTCGGCCATGTGATCCTGCGCGAGTTCCACGTCGATTCGCCCTCGCAGTACTTCCAGGACTATTGCCGCCAGTACTCGGACATGCCGATGCTGGTGCGCCTGGAGCGCCGCGACGACGGCCGCCTGGTGGCGGGCCGTTTCCTGCGTGCCAGTGAACTGGGCGGGCTGGGTGAAGCCAACAACCCGGACTGGAAGACGCTGGCCTATGACGAGACCAGCGGCCAGATCGTGGTGCCGAACGGCTCGATCGGCTTCCGCTGGGGCGAGAAGGGCAAGTGGAACATCGAGGAGAAGGAGAGCAAGGGCGCCGAGACGCGTCTGCGCCTGAGCCTGGCCGATGGCCATGAGGGCATCGAGGCGGTGAGCTTCCCGTACTTCGGTGGCATCGAGACCGACGGCTGGACCGCCGCGCCGGCCGACGACGTGCTTGAGCGCAACATTCCGGTGCGCCGGCTGGCCACGGCCGAGGGTGGCGAAACCCTGGTGGCCACGGTCTACGACCTGCTGCTGGCCCAGTACGGCGTGGACCGTGGCTTTGGCGGCGGCAATGTGGCATCGAGCTTCGACGACATGGTGCCGGGCACCCCAGCCTGGCAGGAGCGCATCACCGGCGTGTCGCGCGCCGAGGTGATCGAGATCGCCCGCGAGTTCGCACGTACCGCCGACAAGACCCATGGCCGTTCGATGATCATCGTCGGCGCCGGGATGAATCATTGGTTCCACAACGATATGAACTACCGCGGCCTGATCAACATGCTGATCATGTGCGGTTGCGTGGGCCAGACAGGTGGCGGCTGGGCGCATTACGTGGGCCAGGAAAAGCTGCGCCCGCAGACCGGCTGGCAGCCGCTGGCCTTCGGCCTGGATTGGAGCCGCCCGCCGCGCCACATGAACGGCACCTCGTTCTTCTACTTCAACACCGGGCAATGGCGCTACGAGAAGCTGCAGGTGGACGAGCTGCTGTCGCCGCTGGCGGATGCGAGCAAGTACAGCGGCAGCCTGGCCGACCTCAACCTGCGCGCGGTGCGCATGGGCTGGCTGCCGTGTGCGCCGCAGCTGGACCGCAACCCGCTGCAGCTGGTACGCGAGGCCGAAGCGGCGGGTGTTGCCCCGGCCGACTACGCGCTGGGCAAGTTCAAGGACGGCTCGCTGGACTTCGCCTTCGCCGATCCGGATGCACAGCAGAACCATCCGCGGATGATGTTCATCTGGCGCTCGAACCTGTTGGGTTCGTCGGGCAAGGGCCACGAGTACATGCTGCGGCACCTGCTCGGCACGCGTCATGGCCTGCAGGGCAAGGACCTTGGCGAGATGGGGGCGATCAAGCCGGAGGAAGTGACGTGGCGTGACGAGGCACCGGAAGGCAAGCTGGACCTGCTGGTCACGCTCGACTTCCGCATGTGCACCACCGCGCTGTACTCGGACATCGTGCTGCCCACGGCCACCTGGTACGAAAAGGACGACCTCAACACCTCGGACATGCACCCGTTCATCCACCCGCTGTCGAAGGCGGTGGATCCGGCCTGGGAATCGCGCAGCGACTGGGAGATCTTCAAGGAGGTCGCCCGCACCGTAAGCGAAATGGCGCCGGGTGTGCTGGGCGTGGAGAAGGATCTGGTGCTGGTGCCGACCCTGCATGACACCCCGAACGAGCTGGGCATGCCGTTCGGCGTGGCCGACTGGAAGAAGGGCGAGTGCGAGGCCATCCCGGGCCAGACCATGCCGTCGATGACGGTGGTGGAGCGCGACTACCCGAACCTGTACCGCAAGTTCACCTCGCTCGGCCCGCTGCTGGACAAGCTGGGCAACGGCGGCAAGGGCATGAGCTGGGACACGAAGCACGAGGTCGAATTCCTCGGCAAGCTCAACCACACCGTGCACGACGCGGGCGTGAGCCAGGGCCGCCCGGCCATTTCGACCGCGATCGACGCGGCCGAGGTGATCCTGCACCTGGCGCCGGAAACCAATGGCCACGTCGCAGTGAAGGCGTGGGAATCGCTGGGGACCTTCACCGGCCGCGAGCATACCCACCTGGCGGTGGGCAAGGAGCACGAGGCGATCCGCTTCCGTGACATCCAGGCACAGCCGCGCAAGATCATTTCCTCGCCGATCTGGTCGGGCCTGGAAGACGACAACGTCAGCTACAACGCCGGCTATACCAACGTGCACGAGCTGATTCCGTGGCGCACGGTGACCGGTCGCCAGCAGTTCTACCAGGACCACGAGTGGATGATCGACTTCGGCGAGGCCTTCATGGGCTACCGGCCGCCGGTCAACACGCGCACGGTGGAGCCGCTGCTGAACCAGCGCCCGAACGGCAACAAGGAGATCGTGCTGAACTGGATCACGCCACACCAGAAGTGGGGCATCCACAGCACCTACAGCGACAACCTGATCATGCAGACGCTGTCGCGCGGTGGCCCGATCGTGTGGCTGAGCGAGGACGACGCGCGCAGTGCCGGCATCGTCGACAACGACTGGATCGAGCTGTTCAACGTCAACGGTGCGATTGCCGCGCGTGCGGTGGTCAGCCAGCGCGTGATGCCGGGCATGGCGATGATGTACCACGCCCAGGAACGCATCATCAACGTGCCGGGCTCGGAGATTTCCGGGACCCGCGGCGGCATCCACAACTCGGTGACCCGCATCGTGCTCAAGCCCACCCACATGATCGGCGGCTACGCGCAGCTGGCGTACGGCTTCAACTACTACGGCACGTGCGGCACCAACCGCGACGAGTTCGTGATCGTGCGCAAGATGGACAAGGTCGATTGGTTGGACGATGAACAGCCCGCTGGCGCTTCGGCATCGGCCAGCAAGGAGGTGGTGTGATGAAGGTCCGTGCACAGATCGCGATGGTGCTGAACCTGGACAAGTGCATCGGCTGCCATACCTGCTCGATCACCTGCAAGAACGTCTGGACCTCGCGCGAGGGCGTCGAGTACGCCTGGTTCAACAACGTGGAAACCAAGCCGGGCATCGGCTACCCCAAGGAATGGGAGAACCAGGACAAGTGGAACGGCGGCTGGGTACGCACCCGCGCCGGCAAGCTGGTGCCGCGTGCCGGTGGCCGCTGGCGCATGCTGGCCAAGATCTTCGCCAACCCGGACCTGCCACAGATCGACGACTACTACGAGCCGTTTGATTTCGACTACCAGAACCTGCACACCGCCAAGGACAGCCAGCACCAGCCCACCGCGCGGCCGCGTTCGCTGATCAGTGGCGAGCGCATGCAGAAGATCGAGTGGGGCCCGAACTGGGAGGAGATCCTGGGTTCGGAGTTCAGCAAGCGCTCGCGCGACTACAACTTCGACCAGGTGCAGAAGGAGATCTACGGCGCCTTCGAGAAGACCTTCATGATGTACCTGCCGCGCCTGTGCGAGCACTGCCTGAACCCTGCGTGCGTGTCGGCGTGCCCGTCGGGCGCGATCTACAAGCGCGAGGAAGACGGCATCGTGCTGATTGATCAGGACAAGTGCCGCGGTTGGCGCATGTGCGTCTCGGCCTGCCCGTACAAGAAGATCTACTACAACTGGAAGAGCGGCAAGTCGGAGAAGTGCATCTTCTGCTACCCGCGCATCGAGATGGGCGAGCCGACCGTGTGCTCGGAAACCTGCGTGGGCCGCATCCGCTACCTCGGCGTGATGCTGTACGACGCCGACCGCATCGCCGAGGCGGCTTCGGTGGCCGCCGAGAAGGACCTGTACCAGGCCCACCTGGACATCTTCCTGGACCCGAATGATCCGGCGGTGATCGCCGCCGCGCGCAAGGAAGGGATCCCGGACAGCTGGCTGGATGCGGCCAGGCAGTCGCCGGTGTACAAGCTGGCGATCGACTGGAAGCTGGCGCTGCCGCTGCACCCGGAATACCGCACGCTGCCGATGGTCTGGTATGTGCCACCGCTGTCTCCGATCCAGTCGGCCGCCGAACGTGGCCGCGTGGGCATGAGCGGTGAACTGCCGGACGTGGCCTCGCTGCGTATCCCGATGCGCTACCTGGCCAACCTGCTGACGGCGGGTGACGAGGCGCCGGTGGTGCGCGCGCTGGAGCGGCTGATGGCGATGCGTGCCTGGCGCCGGGCCAAGAACGTAGACGGCGTGGAAGACACCGCAGTGCTGGAGCAGACCGGGCTGAGCATTGCCCAGGTCGAAGAGATGTATCGCTACCTGGCCATCGCCAATTACGAGGACCGTTTCGTGATTCCCTCTGGCCACCGCGAGTACGCCAACGATGCCTTCGGCGAGCGCGGCGGCTGCGGCTTCACCTTCGGCAACGGCTGCAACGGTGACAGCCCGGCCGATCTGTTCGGCCAGCGCAAGAGCACAACGTTCGTGGTGGACAACGGCCCCAATCATCGCCGCAAGGAGGTGGTGTGATGAGCGTGCTCAAGCTGGTCGGGGTGTTGCTGGATTACCCCCGTGAAGAACTATGGCAGCACGGCGAAGAACTCCTCGCCGCCTGCGACGACCCGGCGCTGGGCGCCGCCCGCCGCCAGCAGCTGCGCAGCTTCGTGCAGCAGCTGCTGGCTACCGATGCGCTGGATGCGCAGGCGGCGTGGCTGGCCAGTTTCGACCGCGGCCGCTCGATGAGCCTGCTGCTGTTCGAACACATCCATGGCGAGTCGCGCGACCGCGGCCAGGCCATGGTCGATCTGGTCGAGACCTACCGCCGCAACGGCTTCGAACTGGATGCGCGCGAGCTGCCGGACTACCTGCCGCTGCTGCTGGAGTTCCTGGCCCATCGCCCTGGCAGCGAGGCCCGCGAGTGGCTGCACCACATCGGCCATATCGCCGGGATGCTGGCGGCGCGTGCCGCCGAGCGTGAGCTGCCGCACCGGGTGCTGTTCGAGATCCTGGTCGAAGCCGGCGACGGCAAGGCCGATCTGCAGGCGCTGCGCCAGCGTGCCAGCGAGGAAGTCCGCGACGATACCGCCGAGGCCATGGACCGCTTGTGGGAGGAGGAGGCGGTGCGCTTCGGCGCCGAAGCCCCTGCCGAGGACTGCAAGCCGCCCGTGCGTTCGCCGGCCCGTCCTTCGCATCGAGAGGTCCAGCCATGAGTTACTCCCTGCATCAATTCGCCTTCCAGCACTACCCATACATCGCCGTGGCGGTGCTGCTGATCGGCAGCTGGGCGCGCTACGACAAGGCCATGTACACCTGGCGCACCGGCTCCAGCCAGATGCTGTCAGACAAGGGCATGCGGATCGGCAGCAACTGCTTCCACATCGGCATCCTGGCCATCCTCGGTGGCCATCTGGTCGGCCTGCTGACCCCGCACGCGGTGTACGAGCACTTCATCACATCGTCGCAGAAGCAGATGCTGGCGATGGTGGTGGGCGGCGTGTTCGGCGCGCTGTGCTTCATCGGCATCAGCATCCTGCTGGTACGCCGCCTGTTCAATGCGCGTGTTCGGGCCACCGGCAGTTTCGGTGACACCCTGGTGCTGGTGCTGCTGTTCGCCCAGCTGTGCCTGGGCCTGTACAGCATCCGCGTCTCATCCGGCCACCTGGACGGTGGGGTGATGGTGCAGCTGGCCGAATGGGCGCAGCACATCGTGACCTTCCGCGCCGGTGCCGCCGACTACATCGAGGGCGTCAGCTGGGTCTACAAGATGCATATCTTCCTGGGCCTGACCCTGTTCCTGATCGCGCCGTTCACCCGCCTGGTGCACGTGTGGAGCATTCCGATCAGCTACCTGTGGCGGCCGTACCAGGTGGTGCGCCGCCGCCAGGCCACGCTGCGCTACGGTCCGCGGGAGTAAACCATGGGCAGCCTGCCGAAATTCCTGCCGATCACCGTGATCGACTCCACCGCACCGGTGCCTGCCGAGGCGCATTCGCATCACCACGACGCGGCAGAGCAGGGGCCGCGCTCGCTCGGGCAGCCGGCACCGTGCCGGCTGTTCGTGGACGAGACCGCGATCAGCGAGGCCGACATCGCCCGCGAGATGCAGCACCATCGGGCGATGCGCCCGGAACAGTCACGCGCCGAAGCGGCGCGTGCCCTGGTGGTGCGCGAGCTGCTGCGTCTGGAAGCGCAGCGGCTGGGCCTGCAGGCGCCGGAGGGCAACCGGGTCAGCGACGAGGAAGTGCTGATCCAGCAACTGCTGGAAGACGCGATCGAAGACCGCGTGCCGACCGACGAGGACTGCCGCCGCTACTTTGAGCAGAACCCGGAGCGCTTCCGCTCGCCTGACCGCGTGCGCCTGCGCCATATCCTGCTGGCGGCGGCGGCCGACGACGTGGCCGGGCGCTTCGCCGCACGCACCGAAGGCGAGCGGCTGGCCGGACTGCTGAAGGAGTCGCCGCACCTGTTCGCCGATTTTGCCCTGCGCCATTCGCGCTGCCCCTCCAGCAGCGAGGGCGGCGACCTGGGCTGGTTGCAGCGCGGGCAGACCACGCCGGAGTTCGACCGCCAGGTGTTCCGCCTGCGCGAGGGCCTGGCTGGATTCCCGGTGGAATCGCGCTGGGGCTACCACGTGGTCTGCGTCGATGCCCGCGAGGAAGGCCAGCCACAGTCGTTCGAGGCGGTGCTGCCGCAGCTGCGTGATTACCTGGAACTGCAGGTACGCCAGCGCGAGGTGCAGGCCTATCTGCTGCAGCTGCAGGAACGCTACCCGGTGCGCGGGCTGGATGAGATCGAAGCCGAAGCAGATATCGGCTGACCCCCATTGAACGAGGAGACCCCATGAACCAGGCCCTTGCCCCCGCCAGTGCCGGGCAGCAGCAGCGTACGCTGTGGCTGAGCACGTTCGCCTTCACCGTGTGCTTCGCGGTGTGGATGATCTTTTCAATCATCGGCATCCAGATCAGTCAACAGCTCGGTTTGAATGACACCCAGTTCGGCCTGTTGATCGCCACGCCGGTACTGACCGGTTCGGTCAGCCGCGTCTTCCTCGGCATCTGGTCCGACCAGTTCGGTGGCCGCAAGGTGATGGTGCTGGTGATGCTGTGTGGCGCCGTGGCCACCTGGATGCTGACCTATGCGCAGACCTACACCCAGTTCCTGATCGCCGCGCTGTGCGTGGGCATCGCCGGCGGCAACTTCTCGGTGGGCGTGGCCTACGTCTCGAAGTGGTTCCCGGCCAGCAAGCAGGGCACCGCGCTGGGCATCTTCGGTGCCGGCAACATCGGCTCGGCGGTGACCAAGCTGTTGGCGCCGCTGGTGATGGTGGCCGCGGGTTGGACCATGGTTGCCAAGGTCTGGGCGGTCGCGCTGGCCGTCACTGCGGTGCTGTTCTTCCTCTTCAGCAAGGAAGACCCGTCGCTGGAGCAGCGCCGCCGCGAGGGCGTGAAGCCGGTTCCGTTCGCCGAGCAGATGGCGCCGCTGAAGAACCTGCAGGTGTGGCGGTTCTCGCTGTACTACTTCTTCGTGTTCGGCGGTTTCGTGGCGCTGGCGCTGTGGCTGCCGCACTATCTGGTGGGCGCCTACGGCATGGACGTGGGCCACGCCGGCATGCTGGCGGCGTGCTACTCGATCCCGGCCAGCCTGTTCCGCGTGGTCGGTGGCTGGATGTCGGACCGGATGGGCGCGCGGCGGGTGATGTACTGGACCTTCGGCGTGTCGGCCATCTGCACCTTCCTGCTGGCCTATCCGGATACCGAATATGTGGTGAAGGGCATCCATGGCCCGATCCATTTCCATCTGGCCATCGGCGTGGTGATGTTCACCGTGCTGGTGTTCGTGCTGGGCTTCTTCATGTCGCTGGGCAAGGCCGCGGTCTACAAGCACATTCCGGTGTACTACCCCAAGCACGTGGGTGCGGTGGGCGGCGTGGTCGGCATGATCGGCGGCCTGGGTGGCTTCATCCTGCCGATCGTGTTTGGCGCCTTGAACGATGCGCTGGGCATCTGGAGCAGCTGCTTCATGCTGCTGTTCGTGCTGGTGGCCGCCGCACTGGCGTGGATGCACTTTGCGATCCGTCGCATGGAACGCCGTCACTTCCCGCAGATCGATCGCGAGACCGACCTGCCCGAAGCCATCGATGCGGCCGCCGCCGAGCGGGTGCGTGGCAGGTAAAGGGGGTTGCCGGCCCGCGGGCGGCCCAACCGGGACGAGCGCCGTGCGCGGTTTGGGCTGTAGGCGGTGGCGGCGCGGTGGCGCTCGGGCTGCCCCCGCGGGCACCCCGCGCGCACCCACAGCGGGGGAGTCTTGCCGGC